>JAFKKW010000519.1 GCA_017304275.1 Hyphomicrobiales bacterium
AGCGCACCAGGAACGCCGCCGCGAGCGTCCCGCAAGGCCAGAACGAGCGTGCAAACGCCGTACACGCCGCCTCGAATTCATCCTGCCGTTTGGTGATGGATTCGGCGCAGAAGAACATGGTCGCCGCATCCCAGGTCGCCGGCGGAAGATCGAAGATCGACCCTTGCGTGACGACGCACCGCTCGCGCACCAGAGGGCCGGGATCTTCCGGGAGTGCCCATGCCGCGCCGTATGCGTCCCGCGCCGTGGCCCAGAAATGCAGCCATTGCGGTCGCGTCACCTCGCGTTCGAACTCCCGCTTCAGCCAGGTCACGTTCGTGTCCGCATACTCCCAGGCCGTGAGTCGGCGCGCCCGCGGCAACGCGCAAAAAAACGGAATGAGGCTCGGCCCCGTGCCGACGTCGAGCACATCGAGCGCGTCTCCCGCGGGAGCCGCGCGCTTCAAGGCGTCGACCGCAACGCGGATCACGCGGTCATCGTCGGGATGCGGCGCGCCGTAATACTGCTGGAAATAGGCCTCGGGATCGAACTGACCCCACGGAAAATCCGAATTGCTGTGCGGCCCGTGATCGCTGTCCATGTCGCGCATCGTCCCCGCCCGGTTGCGCATCGTCAACCGGCTCAGACAAATCGCAATGCGTCCGAAAAATCAAGCCGTCCCGGTATGCGCAATCTCGCACGAAGGCGTGTCCGACAGCGGCCCCATGTGGCGCGGCTCGAATTTCTCGATCAGCGCCGTGAGTTGCGGGGCAGCAATCGGACGCGAGAAGAAGTATCCCTGCAGCTCCGTGCACCCGAAATGGCTCATCATCACCGCCTCGTATTCGCTCTCCACGCCCTCCGCCACGATCTGCATCCCGAGGCCGCGGCCGAGCGATGCGACGGATTGCACGATCGTGCGCGACGTGATCGCGCTCGAAACGTTGGTCACGAACGAGCGGTCGATCTTGATCTTGTCGAACTTGAAATTGCAGAGGTAGGCGAGGCTCGAATAACCCGTTCCGAAATCGTCGAGCGCCGTCTTGAAGCCCATCTCCTGCAGCCCCTGCAGCACGGCCTTCGTACGGTCGGTTGCCTCGAGCAGCACGCCCTCCGTGATCTCGAGGACGATGCGGCTCGGCGCGACGTCGTACTCCGTCGTGAGCCGCTTCAGAAGGGACTGAAGATCGGTTTGGTTGAACTGAACGGGCGACAGGTTGACCGCGATCTCGAGATCGGGCCACAGCTTCGCGTCCTTCATGGCCTGCTCGAGCATCCAGGCGCCGACCTCCGGCATCAGACCGGAAATCTCTGCGATCGGGATGAAGGTTGCCGGCGAGATCTCGCCCCGGAGCGGATGACGCCAGCGCAGAAGCGCCTCCGCGCCGACGATGGCGCCCGTGCGGCAGGAAACGATCGGCTGATAGTTGAGCCTCAGCTCCTCCCTTTCGATGGCCGTGCGCAGATCCACCTCGATCGCGCGGCGCGTCTCAACCTGCTTTGCCATCTCGGAGGAGAACGTCATGGCCCGGTCGCGGCCCTCGTTCTTGGCCTCGTAGAGCGCAATGTCGGCATGGCGCATCAGCTCGTCCGCATTCCGGCCGTGCTCGGGCGCCTTGGCGATGCCGACCGATGCCGTGACCCGGATGGTTTGACCGTCGATCGCAAACGGCTCTGCGAAAGCGCTCGCGATCCGCGCCGCCAGCCGCGTATCTGCGTCGGCATCGCTCGAGACGCAGAAAATGGCGAATTCGTCACCTCCGAACCGCGCCAGGAAATCGTTCGCCCTGAGGCGCGCGGCGAGTCGCTTCGACACCGCCTTGATCAGCTTGTCGCCGGTTTCGTGCCCGAGCGTATCGTTGATGTCCTTGAACCGGTCGATATCGATGTAGGCCGCGATCGCGCGCTCTCCGGTTTCTCCGAAGTCCGTCTTGGCGAGCATCGTATCCACATGCTCGATCATATGCTGCCGGTTCGGCAGGCTCGACAGCGCATCGTGCTTGGCCGCGTGCCGCGCCCGCGCTTAACGCTGCGTAAGCTCGTCCGACGCGCGCTTGAGACGCCGGAACATGTGATTCGACAGAATACCCGTGGCGAGCACGCCGCAGGCCACCAGCGGAAGGATGATCGTGAGCAGGATTTGCCCCGGCCGACGGTTCGTCCACGACAGGTAGCCGGCCTGCTTTCCTTCGTCTCCAATGAAGGGTTCGGACAGCACGGTCGTCGAGCGGGCGGGTGCCGACGACAGCGACAAATCCGGAAGAAGAAGCGTGCGCGCGATCTTCGAGATGAATTCCTCGTTGATGTAGCTGACGCTGACCAGAAGCTTGGCTGGACTCTCCAGCAGGTTGAGATCGACGTTCGGAATAATGGTGATCACGCCGACGACCGCAGGCCGCCCGTCGACCGAGACGATGTGCCCGGCCCACCGCGCGGATTTCACGGCGCGGGAGAGGATCTTGTAGCTGGTCTGGGCGCGACCAAACTCGTCCGAACGCTGCCGCATGCCCGTCGCGGCACCACCACCGCGCGCCTCCGCCACAACCGGAGCCAGCGCAGCGCGCCGTGACTCGAAAGCGTTCGGCTCCGCCCGCGTGCCGTCCATGTAGGCATAGACCGGGTGATCGTGCGCATCGAGGATGAAGATCTCGTTGTGACCGTAGGTTTCGGTCAAGTAGATCCCGAATTCGGCGTCCGCAAATTCGAGGTTCAGCGCGCCATCGGCAGTATTGGTAACCGCTTCATCCCACCAGGCGACGCTCTTCTGTCCGTTGAGAACGGCGGCAATGCTCTGGTTCAGAGCATTTTCGACCAGCGTCCGCTCGATGTCGATCGCCGTTTTGTTCGCAGACCAGCCGGCAAAGGCGATGATCGCGAGCAGAACCACGCCGAAGAATGTGATAGCCGCGCGAATGATCATCGTCAGACGACGAAGATCACCCTCGTACAAGCTAGTTGTATCTCCCAACAACATAACCGCGACTGTCCTTGCCCAAACAACGGAGACAGGTTTGCAGGCAAGGCTCTAATTCATTGTTTAATTGAACATCAATTAATTTGGCATGGTAAATGAAGTGTTAACCTGTGCGCAAATGTTGGATTCCATAACTCGCTGTATTAACTATTTTTTCGTTGCTTCCTGTCAGGTAACGTTTTATTAAGATTACTGCATCGTTAGGGCATATCTCCCTCCGACGATAAAAATGTACTGAGCATATTCGAGTGATCCATGAGCGCCTCACTTGTTATTCGTACCCGTGCGTACAGCGAAGAGTTGAGAAAAGCCGCTGAAGCGATCGAGCAGGCCGCTTGGAGCGAGCTGGGCTTTCTGAATTACACGCGGGCTCACTACGAGAATTACGCGCAGCTCCTCGACAAATATTCCGATTACCAGCTTTGCTTGGTGGATCGGGAGACGGACTACCCCGTCGCCGTCTTCAATAGCGTCCCGCTGAGCAACGTCGGGTTCGACGACCTTCCCCAGGAGGGTTGGGATTGGGTCGTGGAAACGGCCGTCCGTCCGAAAGGCCCCAATACGATGCTCGGGGGACTGGCCATGTCCATCCCGACCGTCCATCGCGCCAAAGGCTACGGCCGCAGGATGCTGCGCGCCATGCGCGAGCTTGCCGAATCGAAAGGCTTGCGGGGCGTTTTGGCGGCCGTCCGCCCCTCCTCCAAGGCCCGCCATCCCTGGGTCGGCATCGACGACTACGTCACCTGGACCGACGGCAAGGGCCGCGCCTTCGACCCTTGGCTCCGCAGCCACCTGTCCTCCGGCGGCAAGCTCGTAGGTCCCTGCAGGCGCTCGATGGTCGTCGAGGAGCCGATCGCCTTCTGGGAGACCTGGTCAAAGCGCGAATATCCGCAATCCGGCTCCTATGCCATTGACGGAGCACTGGTTCCGCTCGAGATCGACCTCGACCGGGGCGTCGGCCGTTACGCGGAGCCCAACATCTGGGTAACCTACGCCTGCTGACCGGCGTCGGCCCTCCCCGCCCTCCGTTTGCAGCGGCAGGACCGTAGGCGGAGCATGCCCCGTCCTGCCAACCGGCCGATTTCGTCCGCACGGGCGCGAGAGAGTGTCGTGATGCGGTGTTGCGCGTTGTGTATAATCAGTGTCTCTTCGAGCGGCGCCCGCCGATAGAGTCCTCGGCGCCAGCCATGCGACCGCCAGGAATGAGATACGAACACGACAACACACCGGGGACAGGGCGGCGGACCCCGGCTGCGACCGCAAACCGAGGGAACCTCATGAAGCCCTTTCGTCCTGCCCGTCGGCGCCAAACGCTGCGCGTGTTCGCTGTGCTGGCAGCGCTGGTCACGCTCGCGACGCCGAGCATGGCTGATCCGACATTCGATTCCCTCCTGGGATCATGGGGCGGAAGCGGCACCTACAAGCTGCAGGACGGCACCTCCGAGAAGCTGAAATGCGACGCCTACTATACCGGCGGAGGCTCGCAGCTCGGCATCGCCGTGCGCTGCACGGGCCAGACCAACAAGATCGAGATGCGCTCGAAGCTCTCCTCCAACGGCGGCGCGCTGAGCGGGAGCTGGGAGGAGCGGACCTACAATGCATCGGGCGACGTCACCGGCAAGCTGACCGAGCAGAGCATCAAGCTGGCGATCAGCGGCGGCGTCGGCGGCTCGATGACGATCGCTTATGACAAGTCGAAGCAGAACGTGGCCATCGCGACCCAGGGCATACCCTTGAAGAGCGTCACGGTGAGCCTGTCGCGCAAATGACGCGGCCGTCTCTAACCGCACGCACGGCGACGGACCGGATCGAGCTTGCCGCCGCCGGAGCCTGGACGGTCGATCACGCCCGCAACCTCGACGGCCTGATAGACCAGACGGTCCGCGCCACGCCGTCCGA
>JAFKKW010000520.1:0-2384 GCA_017304275.1 Hyphomicrobiales bacterium
TTTTCTCGATCGTTGCCAGCAAGGATTCGCTTTGGGACCGCTGCTCATTTCTCGTCAGCTCGAGAAACTTAACCAGCTCAAGCTGGAACTCATTGTCCACGCGTTGCTGGGCACGGATCGCCGCGATCTCCGACATCGCGGTGTTCAGGCTCGCAGTCAATTCATGCAGCAATCCGATCAAATCGGAAGAACGCTCCGTTTGCATGGCATGAACTCTGTCCGAGGAGGCTGAAAAGCGGATAGCAAGTCAAGCTTACGCCAAGCTATTGTAGGGCCGATGGATCCAATCGATCGGGAGGCGCGTAGGGGGAGGCGGTGCGACTGACGGCGGTCGTTCGGCCCGCCGGTCGGCCGTACCCGCGAGAGCCCGTTCGCGGTGCTCATAATCATGATGCCCAACGAGCGGTTCGCGTGGTATTAGGGCAATTATTGCAGCAACATAGCAGCACGGCCTCTTCGCATCGTCCGTGTTCTGCTGGCTCGGGAGGATGCGTTGAAGATAGCCATCATCGGCGACCCAGTGCCGGAACTCAAAGTGCGCATGGACACCACGCTTCTTGTTGCCGCCGAATGCAACAGGCGCGGGCATGAGGTGCACTACACGACGCCTGACAAAGTCTTCCTCCAGTCACAAGACCCGGCTGCGGTGTGGCAGAAGCTCTCCTATCTCGGCCAGGGCGGCGACC
The DNA here is from genome assembly GCA_017304275.1 of Hyphomicrobiales bacterium. GTDB lineage: Bacteria > Pseudomonadota > Alphaproteobacteria > Rhizobiales > Hyphomicrobiaceae > Hyphomicrobium_C. Next base: position 687 of record JAFKKW010000520.1, read on the forward strand.
TGCCTCAAGACTCCCTCGGGCCGCCTGCCGTGCGGCCGGTCACCGACTTCGATCTCGTTCTGATGCGTCAGGATCCGCCGGTCGACGAGAAGTACACGACGCTGACCCATATCCTCGATTTCTCGAAAGTATGCGTGCTGAACTCTCCCGCGGACGTCCGATCGTTCAACGAGAAGATGTCCGTGCTGCGGTTGCCGGGCCTGTCGCCCCCTTCTTTGATATCGATCGATCCGGATGTCATTCAGAGGTTCGTGCGCGAGTCCCCGCATGGCTGCGTGCTGAAGCCGATGAATCTTTTCAACGGCCGAGGCGTGATCAGGCTCGATCACAAGAACCCTGATCTTTCCGAGCTCATCCGGTCGGGCACCGAGGACTATCGAAAGTTCGTGATCATCCAGCATTTCGTCGCCGACGTCGAAAAGGGCGACAAGCGCGTCTTCCTGGTCGACGGCAAGCCGATCGGCCGCATGAACCGCGTGCCTGCGCCGGGAGAGTGGCGTGCGAATATCCATCTCGGCGCGTCGCCGCGGCCGTTCGAGCTATCGCCCCGTGACCTCGAAATCATCGACGGCGTCGCCACGCTGCTTGCGGACTATGACCTGCCCATCGCCTGTATCGATATTATCGGCGCGTTTTTGACCGAGATCAACGTCACCAGCCCCTCCGGGATTCCCGAGATCAACAGAATATACGGAGACGGGCACGAGCGTCCTATCGTCGATTATCTGGAGGCCCGCTCCTGGGGCGGCAAGCGAAGGGACCGCCCGTTGGAGATCGGTTAAACGAACGTGATCGCAGTCAGGGACGCTTGCCGTAATGAGACTTGCCGTTTTCGCATATGGCTCGCTGATGATCCCGTCATCGGCGACGAGGGCCCTCGGTCGCGAAGTCTGTGACGACGATTATGAGCCCGCTCTCCTGAGGCGGCACAGGCGGACCTGGCGTGTCCGGGTGCCGCTCTGGTCGAGTGAGTTGAGCCGGGAGGTTGCGGGTGTGTTTCTCGACGTGCGTCGGGGCCAAGGGTTCTATCTGAACGGCCTGCTTCTCGACGTCAGTCAATCGGAGCTGGCGTCTCTCCGCCTGAGGGAAGCCCAATACGTCGAGCGCGATGTAACGGACGAGATCGATTGTGTATCCGGGGGGCAGGTCCGTGTGGTGACTTTCGTCGGGCGGCCGGCTTATTGCCGCGACATGCCGCCCCTGAAATCGCACATCCCGCAGCGCTACCTTTCAAGAATAGAGCGTGCCTGCAAGCGGCGCGGTAAAGTTTTTCTGCAGGAATTTCACGAGACGACCGATCGGGCGAGATTTCCCGTGTTCAACGGTGCTTACAAATTCATTAGTTCTGCCCAAGCGCGGAGAGTTTAGATATGCGTCCAGTTTATGTTGTCACGGGGGCCATGAGGAGCCTGCTGACGGATGATGCATTTGCGTCCGGTGCCGTCGCAGTCCGCAAAAAGCGTGCCTTGCACATCGTTGTTTCCGAAGGGCTTCTCCCGACGACCCTGGAACGCGGGATCAATAGCGTTTACGGCAGGTTCTCGCTGGCTGCCTCCGCGCTTTGGCTCGTCGGCCTGGTGGCGGCATTAGGTTTCGGCGCCGCTTTCGTGATCTTCATGGCGACGCTCGATGTTTTCAATGAGATATTCAAGAACGTTTCCTACTCCTTCTCTCTCCCCACCGCGTATCCCGACCGCA
>JAFKKW010000520.1:2417-7264 GCA_017304275.1 Hyphomicrobiales bacterium
ATCCTCATTGGGGGCGCTTTCGTCGTCAGCTTCATTCACCGTCTCATGATGAACTCGGAGTCGGGCGTGGGACAAGGAATCCTCTCGGCGCTCCTAAACGACGAGCGCCGGACGATGAGCCGCCTGTCCCACCGACTCGGCATCGCGATCCTGCTGGGACGTATCAAGGAGATCCATATCTGGAATCCGTTCCAGTTCGCGAAGGACTACAAGGTTCACTTCTTGACGAGGCTGCTCGGACACAAAGCCAAGTTCTATGTTTATCTGCATCACGACGAGGTCTCGGAGTGGCTCGCGTTCGCTTCCTTGCACGACATCCAGTGGGAGGCGACGACGCCGGCACAGGATCGGCCGGAGGATAAGGAACCCGGAGCAGAGGCGGATGATCGATTGCTGCGTGCCTACTCGCGCTGGATCGGACACTCTCCCGAGGTCGAAATCTCCGCGCGTGCGCTCTCGCAGGTCTTCAAACAGCTCATGGGGCCGACTGCGCATACGTTTCTGGGCGTGCTGCTGGCATCCTCCACCCGTTCGGCGCGTGAGCCGTGGGCTTCCGCGCTCGAGAACAATGTCGATCTCGGGAGCGGTCTCGTCTCCCTCAGCTTTGCCAATCGGATCGCCCAGCAGATCATCCCCTCCACGACGATCTCGGACGGGGCGGCCCAGGCATTGATGCGGACCGTTTTCGAGAGGTGCATCCGCGACTACGAGGTTCTTCGGGAAACGGCCTTCTATGAAACGGCGTTGCTTGTCAGTCCGCTGGATATAAGGAATACGGCGGCGACCCCCGAGTGGGGACAGATTGCCAGCACTCTGAACCTGCAGGTGCGCGGCGCGGCGCGGCAGCTGACGGATTCAAGCGCGCTGTTCTCGAGCTTGGTTCATTACGACGCAGATACGTTCGTCAGCAAAGACTACCGAGAGCTGCTGGAGGCTTTCGCGGAATCCGCGCACGCCGAAGGCAACCTTCTTATGTCAGGCGTGGTGGCGGACGTTTACGGCGGCGGCAAAGACGACAGCGCTCGCGGCGACAAGCACGTGGTCCTTCAGGACGCGCACCCGCGAGAAGTGCTCGATGGCGTCAGCATAAAGCACCTCGGGAACCTAGCAGACTTGTTCGAGGGGGCTGGGAGGTTTGCGTCGGCGCTCGATCTTCAGAGTTGGCTTCAATCGGTCGAGCCAATGAACTCTCACATCCGCCGGGCGCGTCTTCTCGAGAGACTGGGGCACTACTCCGCCGCGCTCGATTTCCTGCTCTCGGCGAACAAGGACGAGACAACCCGCGTCATTCTTGCGCTTGCGGGCGAGGATGGCGCAAAAGCCGCTTTCTCGGCTCACATCCAATCGCTCGCGGTCCGTTATCACCTGCAATGGGCGTGGGTCATCATCAGCGGCAAACTCAATCGGGCAGACGGGAACGATGGGGTGGCGCTCGAGATACTCGGCAGACTTCACAAGGTCGCCTCCGACCCCCACTTCGACTTCCTCACCCCCTTAGACCGGTGGCAGCTCTGGAACTATTCGGGGCTGCTTGCGGAATGGCAGCGTGATTTCGATGAGGCGTCCGCCAGCTTCGATCGGGCGTCCGGGCTTCCCGGCGTTCCGCTCAGATGGAAAGCCGCGTCGCAGATCAACAAGGGGATCGCGCTCAGAGCCAGCCTATTGCAGAAGGTGCGACGGCACGAGGATACGACGTCGTTGCTCGGCGGGGTGATGACGGATTCATTCAACTCCATCATGCGGGGCACGGAGATAAAGATCGCGCTGGGCGATGTCGACGAAGCCGCCGTAGGATTGCACAACGCAGCCTACACGGCCCTCACGTCCATCGCGCTCAACGGGCCGGAGGTTGCCTCTCCGCAGCGCATCGCTCGTCTTTCCAAGCTGGGCCTCGGCATCGTGAGCAAGACCGGATCATCGAAGAAGCGCTATCTGCTGCTGGCCGAGAATACCTTTGCGAGCCTGCTTCCCCCAGGCAACGCCGACGACGTGAAGAATGCCAAGGCCAACGCGGAAGCATTGGCAAACGCGAGCGCCGCTCAAGAGATCCCGGAGGCTGACGGGAAGGACATCCTCGAGCTCTATCGTTTGATGACGGGAGAGAGCGAGAGCAACCTGAACAGCGTGGTGGCCGTGATATTTCAACTCGCAACACAGAGGGCTTAGTTGGGCACGGAGAGCCCGCTCCGGGTGTTCGGCTATGGCTCCTTGATGTGGCAGCCGGGGTTTCCCTATGTGGCCGCCAGCCGCGGCAGGCTGGTCGGCTGGCACAGGTCGTTCTGCGTCTATTCGGTGCAGTATCGCGGGACTCTCGCACGTCCCGGACTGGTGCTGGGCTTGCAGCGGCGCGGGACGTGCGACGGCATGGTCTTCGAGGTGGCGCCGGAGGATCGCGCTCGCGTCATCGCGTATCTGAGGAAGAGAGAGCAAGCCTGGGGCGTCTATCAGGAGCGCAGGCTGAAGGTCCATCTGGCGGACAGCGGGGCGTGCGTGGAGGCGCTGACGTTCGTCGCGGAGGCCCTGCATCCCAACTTTGCAGGGGAGCTGAAGCTCACGGACGTGGCGCGCATCATTCGCAGCTCGAGAGGTCCGGCTGGAACCAACCTCGAATACTTCGTGCGGCTGCACGCGGCCCTGAAGGGCCTCGGGATCCGCGATTGGCATATGTCCGCGCTTGCGCGGGCGATCGGACCCGCCGACACGCCGGAGCGTTGGACGGCTTTGTGCAACGCGAATGCGCGGGCGGATCGCCCGGCCGGCGAGTGTAGAGCCAACCTGAGCAAGGTCGCTCAGCACAAGTTCGTATTCCGATCCCGGCTGAACGGAGGCGGTACGGACTAGCGCGCTGTCGGCGCGAGGCAGCGAAGTGTGTTCCGATGGAATATATTCTGTTCAATGAGTTAGCCACGCGGCGGATCGGCTTAGCCGGTTTGCGCGCTAACCGGTTCTTTACCCTGGCTGGTCGCGGACGGCGGGCGTCAATACTTCATATATAGAAGTCCGCCTAGGCTCAGGGTGCATCAACCCGTCCGGCCGAGTCTCCTCATGCCCCGCTACATCGCCAGGTTTGCGAGCTTTCGCGCCAATCTTGCGCGCGTGATGCGCGGCTTCCGCTCGGATACGCGTGGGGCTACCGCGGTCGAGTTTGGGCTGGTCGCGCTCCCGTTCTTCATCCTGGTGATGGGGATCATCACCATCGGCATGCAGTACCTCGTTGCGTACTCCCTGGAACGCGGCATCGAGGGCGCCTCGCGCGCGCTGCGGACGGGCGAGGCGCAGAAAGGCGACCTGACCTTGGGTCAATTCCGCCAGGCTGTCTGCAATGCTGCGGGCGTCATGATCGCGTGCGACGAGCGTCTGGTCGTGCATATCAAAAGCCGCGCGACGTTTGCAGCGCTTACGCCGTTGACGCCTTGCCTCACGAATGGGCAATTGACGCCGGCGGAAGGCGATATGGAAGACGGCATCCGGACGCGTTCCGGCGATGCGAGCACGGCGGTCGTGGTCAGCGCCTGCTACGAGTGGGATGCCGGTTTCGGTCTCTGGCGGGTGCTCTGGAATCTCCTTTCGGCGGAACAAGTCGACCGTGGCAATCCGATCCTTTCGGCGACGACCGCCTTTCGATCGGAGCCTTTCGAATGATGCGGATGATGCGCATGGCGCGGATCGGTCTCCGGAGACTGCGGCGCGATACACGCGGCATAGCGGCGGTTGAGTTCGCCCTCGTCGCGCCTGTTCTGGTCGTGATGCTGATCGGTGCCATCGATGTCAGCCGCGCCGTAGCCCTCAATCAGCGCGTGAGCCTCGTCACCCAGATGGTCGCGGATTTGGCGGCACGCGAAACGCAGCTCACGGCCGCCGATGTGCAGGCCATCTATGATATCGCCGGCCTGGCAATGGCGCCGTATTCAACCGACGATCTTGAGATCTCGATCATTCCGGTCATGTCGTCGACGACCGATGCGACGAACTCGGTGGTGTACCCGTCCACAACAAATCGACCGACGCATCCGACCGGATCTGAGTTGCCCGTTTGCCACCCTTACCCTCTGGCGGAGGGGCTTCTCGGGACAAACGAGAGCGTGATCGTGGTCGAGACCAAATACAAATACACGCCTTTGTGGGCCCGGCAGGTCCTGACGGCGGACACTTGGCAAAAGACGGCTTATGCCAAGCCCAGAAAAACCCTCTGCGTCGGTTTCGACGGCCCCAACTGCGCGACTTCCTGTTTTTCCGGCTCGTAGTTCCGGATGCGGACTGTTGTTGCCGGGCAATTTGCCTTGCGCACCAAGTCATTGCGAGCGACTCGAATATTCAGTATACTGTGACGAGTTCGGACGGGAGGCAGGAAATCTCCCGCGGGCGCCTTGGGCGACGGAACAAGATCCCTTTTCATCGGTTCGGCAGTAAGCGCCGTTCTTTGCTGGCACGAGAACGTAAGCAGGGGGGCGGGAGTGCGCTTTCCATGCCTGTCGAGGGCATGACAACCGGTATCTCGAGCTGTCTATGACGGCTCTAATGTCGTGGACGAGAAGTATTCATGGGCCGCCGATCTCTTCACACTGCCGATGAACTCCGCGAGCTCATCCTCAGCGCTTCGACGGAATTGATCGAGGAGGAAGGTCTTGCCGGCCTCTCGGCGCGCGAGATTGCGCGGCGCATCAATTACTCGCCGGGTACGCTCTACAATTCGTTCGAGAACCTCGACGATCTTATTCTGACGATCGAGGGGCGCCTGCTCGACGGCCTGCTCGACACGCTCTCGGCGATCCCGGAGGGCGGAACCCCGCGCGAACGCATGCACAACATGGCGGACGCCTATCTCTCCTTCGCAGCCGACAATCCGA
>JAFKKW010000521.1 GCA_017304275.1 Hyphomicrobiales bacterium
GCGGGCTCGTCCATTGCCGGCTCGCGGCGAAGGCCGCGCTCTGATCGGAGACGAGGCCCATGAGCGAGATCTGCGCGCCGGCGATCTGGCGCTGGAAGTAGCGGCGTTTGTCCGGGCGCGGCATCGCCGGGCAGCGATGGATGTGCAGTCCTCCGCTGCCGCCGATGCGCTTCATCAGCCAGCCTTCGGAGCTGGAAGGCGCATCGAGCCGCGTCTCGGGATGCGGGATGCCGAGGTCGTCGAGCACGGAAAAGAACTGCTGCGGGTCCTTGGTGCGCTGGATCGTCTGCGCGTCGTTGCCGATCAGCGGGAAACGGTCCGCGAGCTTCTGGACGAGGCGCGGATTGCATTCGAAGCCCGCGCCGAGCACGAGCCCGATCGGCGGCGAGGCAGCATCCGCCACGAGACTGTCGAGGGCCGCCAGCAGAGGGCGCGCGGTGAAGCCGACCTGCACGCGTGCCGGCAGGCAACGCGACGCCTCTGCGAGCGCAACCGTATCCAGGTCCCCGAAGCAGTCGACGACCAGAGGCCGGTAGCCGGCGCGCCGCGCGGACGCAGCGAGCGACCGCGCGGAAAAGGCAGCGATGAGGACCGTTTCGCCGCTCAAGCCGTGAGCTGGCGGGCCAGCGCGAAGGCATGCCGGAAGTCGAGCGCAAGCGGCTCGCTGGACGACAGCATCTGCTTGAAGAGGCCGGACTCGGTCTTGTACTTGATGTCGCCGATCGCAAGCGGACCGACGCCGAGCGCGTTGCTGTCCGGAAGCGGCGCGCCGTCCATGAACAGCTCCATGCCGTCCACGCCGGGAGGCGGCACGGCGTTGACGTCGGCAACGACGAGGAGGTTCTTGGCGATTGCCTTCTCCTCCTTCGAGATCACCTGCACGCCCGCGGCGGCGGCGGCGAAGATGACCTCGGCGTCCTCGATGATCTCGCGCTTCTGCTCGGGCGTCTCGCCGGGAGCCGGCGTCAGGTCGACGCCAAAGCGCTCCTTGGAGACGGCGGCCGACTTGATCACGCGGTCGACGCCGCGATGGGCGACGAGCTTCACGTCAGCGCCTTCGAGTGCCGTGATGATCGACGACGCGAAGCCGACGACGCCTGTTGCGCCGAACACCGCAACCTTGGTGCCCTTCCAGCCGCGGCCGAACTTGAACCGCAGCACCCGCTCGACGCACGCCACCATGGCCGCGGCGGTGGTGAACGAGCCCGCCGGATCGGCAAAAACCGAAAGCTGGAACGGCGGCACCATCGCCTTGCGCGCGGCTTCCAGCATGTCGAGCGCGAGGATCGCGTCCTTGCCACCGATGAACACGCCCGTGCGCACGCCGTAGTCCGGCGGACGCGAGAAGATGGCGTCCTGGACCAGGGCGGTGGTCTCGTCGAGGGTGACGTTGATATAGGGAACGATAACCTTGTAGCCGGCGTCGGCCGCCATGTTCACGTCGAACGGACTCATGTGCTTCTGCGGCGAAAGCATGTGCAGAATGGGCGTGGCGTCACTCATCAGATCGTCTCCGTTCACGTATGGCGTTGCCGCTCTTGGTTTTGAACACCGGCAGGGCCGTCAACAGTCCTCAATCGTGGCACCGGCGTTGCGCCCGCGAACGATTGCGATTTCAAGGCCCCTCGCTTTAGCCTCTTCGACTAAAGAATGATAGAGGCGCTCTGCCACATCGGTTGACGGGACGAATCCGAAGCCGGTCGGCCCCCACGAAGTCTGCCCGATGCCGGTCGCGCCGAGCGTTGCGGCGCGTTTGAGCAGATCCCCCACGGCGGGCGACGTCCACGGGCTGCCGCCTTGCGCCGCCGCGAAATGCCCGCCGACGATCCGCTGAATCTCGGTTAACGCCGCGCCGAACGTCTCGATGTCTCCGTCCTTGAGGCCCGGCACGAGCTGCATCAGCACGAGGCGGCAGAGCCGGTCGGCGAGGGTTTCCGCAAACGGGGGTAAGGCCGCGAACGCCTGCGTCTCGCGGTCGCCGTGCGCGCCCTGGGCTTGCGTGTCGAGCACCAGCAAGGCGCGCCAAGCGTCGGGGAAGGGCGTCTGGATCAGAACCGGCGGCGGCTCGTCGCGGCTGCCGCGCCCCCCGTCGACGATGAGACCGCCGGCCTCGAACGCCGCCATCCCGATGGCCGAGCGCGCCCCCCGCCCCGCCAGATCGCCGACCTGCTGCGGCGTGAGCGAAAGTCCTTCGAGGCGCATCAGCGCGAAGCCGATGGCCAGGGCGAGCTGCGTACCCGACCCGAGTCCGGCATGGGGTGGGATGGCGCGCGCGACCTCGACACGGTAATGGCCTGTGAGCGCGAGCGCCGCCCGGCACCGCTCGACGACGGCGAGAACGCGGTCCGGCTCCGGCCCCGACACCGAGGTCGCCGCCGCGCGCGTGACGACGATGTCCGTGCTCGGCGCATCGAGCGCCAGCCCGATCGAACCGTAGCGCCGCCCGAGGCTGCCGTTGAGGTCCAGGAACCCCAGGTGCAGGCGCGCGGGTGCGGAGACGCGGCAGCCATTGACCGGGGGAGTATCGTGCATCGTTGAGGGCCGTCCTTGGAGGGTCTGTCGCCGATTGCATCGGCAGGGGCGCGAGACTAGGGTCTCGACCGGTTCCTATTTGTCTACGAAAGGCGAGGAGAGAGCAATATGAGCCCCCGCGACAAAGCACTTTCTGACGCCGACGTCACGGCTTGGCTGGCCGCGAACCTCCCCCAGTGGCGCCTGGAGGACGGCTGGATCCGGCGCACATACAAGACGAGCGGCTGGAAGGGCACGTTGATGGTCATCAACACCATCGGCCATCTCGCCGAGGCGGCCTGGCATCATCCGGACATTACCGCGTCCTATGCGTGGGTCGAGGTCCGCCTGATGACGCATTCCGCCAAAGGCATCACCGGCAAGGATCTGGCGCTGGCGAAGAAGATCGAGGATGTCATCCACTGGCAGCCCGCGAGCGAGGACAACGAGCTCGAAGCCACGCCGACCGGAGACATGCGCTTCGCATACATCAAGTATGACTGAGCGCGCGGAGCCTGAGACATACGACGCGCTAATCGGGCTCGGCTCGAACATCGGCGACAAGGCCGCCAACATCGCCCAGGCGATCGCACTCCTGACGGAGAAGGGCGACATTCGCCTCATTGCAGAGTCGCGGCTCTATCGCACGGCGCCCTGGGGCGTGAAGGACCAGGACTGGTTCGTCAACGCCTGCATCGCGGTGGCGACGGACCTGTCGCCGCGCGACCTGCTCGCGCGCTGTCTCTCCGTCGAGAGCGACATGAAGCGTGTGCGCAAGCAGCGCTGGGGGCCGCGCGTCATCGATGTCGACGTGCTGACCTACCGGGACGCCGCGATGGATGATCCCGATCTCACGTTGCCTCACCCGCGCATCACCGAGCGCGCCTTCGTGCTCGTGCCGTTGATGGACATCGCGCCCGAAATCGAGATCGCGGGTCATGTTCCGGCTCATTGGCTGGCCCGGCTCGATGCGAACGAGGTTGTGCCGCTTGAGCAGAGCACAAAATGAAAAACGCCGCGGATGCTGGATCCGCGGCGTGATATCCGATTGAGCGACGAGGCGCTATTCCTTGCACTGCGACTTGATGTAGGCGAGGAGGTTGACGCGGTCTTCCTCGTTCTTGACGCCGGCCGGGAAGATCATCTTGTTGCCCTTGATGACGGCGTCGTCCTTCTCCATCCAGTGCAGAAGGTTCTCATCCGTCCAGGTGATGCCGGAGTTCTTCACGGCCTCGGAATAGGCGAAACCTTCGTGGTGGCCGGCGGGCTTGCCGGCGACGCATGTCAGCGCCGGGCCGAGGCCGTTCTTGGCATCAGGGCCGATCTGGTGACAGGCCGCGCACTTCTTGAACACTGCAGCGCCCGCTTCGACGTCCTGCGCCGACGCAGTAAAGGGCACGACCGCAACGGCGGCAGCCGCCAGAACCCACTTGAGCATTGAATCCTCCGAAGTCTTCTCGAACCTAGACCCGCCTCTCGGTCTCCCGAACCTCCTGGCAGGCGTCGCATACTGGCAAGTTTTGCCTGAACCCGGTGTGAACACGATGCCGCACCCGGCCCATATGCAATGCTGTACTGGAGTAGCGGGTTCCGCTCAAGACACGTTGTGCGTCTCGGGCTTCTTTGCTGCACCGCCCACACGTCGGTACGTGAACTCGGGTGGCGTGCTGTGGCTTTCGACCTCGGCCACCGCCTGCCACTGCGCATGCAGCGGCGAGAGCGAGCACGCCGGGTCCGTATTGGCGGCGTCGCCGGTCAGCGCGAACGCCTGGCAGCGGCATCCGCCGTAGTCGATCTCCTTGCGCGGGCAGCTCCGGCAAGGCTCTTTCATCCAGCTCGTGCCGCGATAGGCCTGGAAGGCCTCTCCGTTGAGCCAGATGTCGGCCAGCGGGCGATCCTTGATGTTGTCGAAGGCGAGGGTCTTGATCGATTCCGCCGCATGGCAAGGCAGCACCCGTCCGGAGGGCGTGACGTTGACGATGCCGCGCGCCCAGCCGCCCATGCAGGGCTTCGGGAACTTCGCGTAGTAGTCGGGCACGATGGCGTCGATGACGATCACGCCCTTGTACTTCTCGCGCGCTTCCTCGACCTGCTTGGCAGCCGTCAGGAACGCCTCCTTGGTCGGCATCAGCGCAGCGCGGTTGAGGAGCGCCCAGGCGTAGTACTGCACGTGCGCGATCTCGACGCGGCCCGCGCCCATCTCGACGGCGAACTCGATCATGCGCGGCACGTTGTGGATGTTCTGGCGATGGATCGGACAGTTGATCGTCAGCGGCAGGCCGAACTCCTTCACCCAG
>JAFKKW010000522.1 GCA_017304275.1 Hyphomicrobiales bacterium
GGGTGCCGAGCTGCATGGTCTTCTCCTCACATCACGCGCAGGTCAGACGGCGCCGGCAGCGCCACGCCTTCGATCTCGGCGCGGCCCGCCAGTCGGGCGATGTACTGGGCGACGGCGATCCGCTCCGCTTTCTCGCCCAGGTATCCGGCGATGCGCTCATGCACCAGCTCGAACGGCAGCTCCCTGCCGGCGATCCGCCGCTCCAGGCGAATGATATGGACCCCGTAGCGCGTCTCGACGGGCTGTTGCGTCATCTGACCCGGCTCGAGCGCCATCATGGCGGCCTCGAACTCCACCGTCGTCTCACCCACGGTGACCTGGCCGAGGTTGCCACCCTGCTCGCCCGACGGGCAGGCGGAATGGGCTCTCGCCAGCGTCGCGAAGCGGTTGGGCTCCCGCGCCAGAATGACCAAGGCCGCGACGGCTACGGCTCGCGCCTGCTCGAACGACGACGGTTCGCTTCGGCGGGCAGCAAACAGGATGTGCGCGACCTCGAAGATGTCGGCGGAGCGGAAGCGGCCACGGTTGCGCTCGTAGTAGCGACGGCAGGTGGCCTTATCCGCGACGGGCGTAACGACCTCGCGCGCGACGAGAGCGCGGATCATCGCCTCCTCGTCGGTTTCGCGCCGCCCCTTTCCGTCGCGCAACGGCTCTGCCGAGATGCCGAGGCGGCTGGCCTCCCCCAGCAGCAGCGTGCGGACGACGAGGGCGCGTGCCGCCGCCGTCCAGGCCATGACCGGCGTTCGCGCGCCATGGTTCTGCGCTTCGCGCGAGATGACGTTGTGCGGAATCACGATTCCGTCGACGGCGACGCGCGTGCGGGCCGTGGCGGCAAGATCTGTGTGGAGCGAGCATCCCATGGCGATTTCACTCCGCGGGCAGGTTGCGCACGCGCGACATGGCCGGCCTCGCCGCGTTGACGCCGGACCGCGACCGCACGACCTGATAGCCGCGCCGGCCGAGATACCAGACCGGCGCGCTCCAGATGTGCACGAGGCGCGTGAAGGGGAAGACCAGGAAAATGGTCATGCCCAGGAACAGGTGAGCCTTGAAGATCGGATGCGCGTCGGCGATCAGGCTCGAGACGCCGGGCTGCAGCGTCAGAATGCCCTGAGCCCAGGTCATGAAGCGCACCATCTCGTGGCCGTCGAGATGACCCAGCGAGACGACGATGGTGGCGAGGCCGAGGACGAGCTGGGCATAGAGGAGCAACAGCACGGCGATGTCGCCGACCGACGACGTCTTGCGGATGCGCGAATCGAACAGGCGGCGGTGGACGAGCAGTGTCATGCCGACGAGACAGGCGACGCCGGCGACGCCGCCGACGACGATGGCCATCATCTGCTTGAAGCCGTGCGAGATGCCCAGCGCGTCGAAGATCTGGATCGGCGTCAGGAGGCCGACGAAATGGCCGAGGAAGATGATCAGGATGCCGACGTGGAACAGGTTCGAACCCCAGGTGAGCTGGCGCTTGCGCAGCATCTGGCTCGATCCTGAACGCCACGTGTACTGCTCGCGATCGAAGCGCGCGAGGGAGCCGAGCAGGAAGACGGTCAGGCAGAGATAGGGATACCAACCGAAGACGATGTGATTGATCGCGTCGCGCATGGGAGCCTCCTCACGCTCGCGTGGACGGGGTGTGGGTGACGATGGGGCGGCGTGGCGTGGCAGACATCCCCGGGGCGGGGCGCCGTCCGGCACGGATGCGCGAGGCGAGACCGTCGGTGTCGCAGGCGGCGGCATCGGCGCCGGGGCCGAACCTCACCTCCTCGTCCTTCCAGGCCGCATCGAGGGCGGCGAGATCGTTGGGGTCATCGTCGGGGCCGGCCAGGATGGCCTCGAGAACCTCGGCGTCGGGCTTGCCGGCGCTCAGGGTCTCCAGCGCGGCGAAGACGGTGGCGTAGGGCGAGTTGCGCTTCTCCAGACGCTGGCGTAACGCCACGAAGATGTGCACGGCCTCGGCCAGCGTGCTCCTCGCATCCGCCGTGGGGATGACCGACAGAAACTCCAGGAACAGCGGAATGAAGTCCGGCAGCTCCGACGTGCTCAACCCAAGGCCGTGCGTCTCGTAAAGCTGGGCCAGGTCCACCATGGCTTGGCCGCGGTCGCGGCTCTCGCCGTGGACGTGCTCGAAGAGATGCAGCGACAGCGAGCGCGTGCGATCGAACAGGAGGACGTAGCGCTCCTGCAGGTCATAGATGTCGCCGGCCGCGATCTCGTCCAGCAGCCGCACAAGGCCGTCGCGGGCGGCGCGGGGCAGCGTAGTCTCGGCCTCGATCGCGGCCTGCATCTCCGGTGCCGCCGCCTGAAGCTCGACAGTCGGATAGGTGAGCAGCGCGGAGAGCGTCTTCAGCGTGTTTCGCATCACGAAACCTCCATCGGAGTCTTGGCCTTTTTCGGCGTGCCGAACAGGCTCGGCTCCGTGCGCCCATCCGAGCACCCGTTGCCGAACGAGAATCCGCAGGAGCCGCGCAGGTCGTAGGCGTCCTCGCCCAGCTCGCGATGCGCGGTCGGGATGACGAAGCGGTCCTCGTAGTTGGCGATGGCCATCACCTGGTACATCTCGTCGATTTGGGCCGCGGTCAGCCCCACCCGCTTGGCGATGGCCTCGTCGATCACGCCGTCGATGGTCTTGGCGCGCATATAGGCGCGCATGGCGAGCATGCGCTCGAGGCCGAGCGCGACCGGCTCCTCCTTGCCGGCGGTCAAGAGGTTCGCCAGATAGCGCAGCGGGATACGCAGGCTCTTCACGTCCGGCATCTCGCCGTCGTGGCCGATCTTGCCGGCTTCCGCCGCGGACTGGATGGGGGAGAGCGGCGGTACATACCAGACCATCGGCAGCGTGCGGTATTCGGGATGCAGGGGGAAGGCGACCTTCCATTCCATCGCCATCTTCCAGATCGGCGAATGGCGCGCGCCTTCGATCCAGCTTTCGGGGATGCCGTCGGCGCGGGCCTGGGCGATGACCTTCGGATCTTTTGGATCGAGGAAGATGCTGAGCTGGGCCTCGTAGAGATCCTGCTCGTCAGGGACGCTCGCCGCCGCCTCGATGCGGTCGGCGTCGTAGAGCACGACGCCGAGATAGCGGATGCGCCCGACGCAGGTCTCCGAGCAAACGGTCGGTTGGCCAGCTTCGATGCGAGGATAGCAGAGGATGCACTTCTCCGACTTTCCGCTCGACCAGTTGTAGTAGATCTTCTTGTAGGGGCAGCCCGAGACGCACATGCGCCAGCCGCGGCACTTGTCCTGGTCGATCAGGACGATGCCGTCCTCCTCGCGCTTGTAGATGGCGCCCGACGGACAGGACGCGACGCAGGCCGGGTTGAGGCAATGCTCGCACAGCCGCGGCAGGTACATCATGAACGTATTTTCGAACTGGCCGTATATCTCCTTCTCGACGCCGTCGAAGTTGTAGTCTTCGGCGCGCTTCTCGAACTCGCCGCCCAGGATCTCCTCCCAATTGGGACCCCACTTGATCTTCTCGATGCGCTCGCCGGTGATCAGCGAGCGCGGGCGAGCGGTCGGCATGGCCGGCAGCTCGGGCGCCTTCTGCAGGTGGTCGTAGTCGAAGGTGAAGGGCTCGTAATAGTCGTCGATCTCGGGCAGATCCGGATTGGCGAAAATGTTGGCGAGCACGCGCCACTTGGAGCCGATCCTGGGCTCGATGCGGCCGTTCTTCCTCCGCACCCAGCCGCCGTTCCAGCGATCCTGGTTCTCCCAGTCCTTCGGATAGCCGATGCCGGGCTTGGTCTCGACGTTGTTGAACCACGCGTATTCCATGCCTTCGCGGCTGGTCCACACGTTCTTGCAGGTCACCGAGCAGGTGTGGCACCCGATGCACTTGTCGAGATTCAGCACCATGGCGATTTGAGCGCGGACTTTCATTCTGCGGCCTCCGCGTTGGCGATTCGAGAGAGGGGTGCGGGCTGATCGGCGGTCGGCTTGTCGAGCCAATCGACGTCCGCCATCTTGCGCACGGCGACGAACTCGTCACGGTTGGAGCCGACAGTGCCGTAGTAGTTGAATCCATAAGACTGCTGGGCGTAGCCCCCGATCATGTGCGTGGGTTTCAGGACAGTGCGCGTAACGGAGTTGTGGATGCCGCCGCGTTGACCGGTGAGCTCGGAGCCCGGAACGTTCACGATCTTCTCCTGAGCGTGGTACATCATGCACATGCCTTCCTTGACACGCTGCGAGACCACAGCGCGAGCGACGAGAGCGCCGTTGCTGTTGAATGCCTCGATCCAATCGTTGTCGACGATGCCGCCCTTCTTGGCGTCCGCCTCGCTGATCCAGACGATGGGGCCGCCGCGCGAGAGCGTCAGCATCAGCAGGTTGTCGGTGTAGGTGGAGTGGATGCCCCACTTCTGATGCGGCGTGATGAAGTTGAGCACCACCGGCTTGTGGCCGTTGGGCTTGCGCGCGATCACGGGACCGACGGTCTTGGTGTCGATCGGCGGGCGATACACGCAGAACCCCTCGCCGAAGGCGCGCATCCAAAGGTGGTCCTGGTAGAGCTGCTGGCGACCGGTCAGCGTGCGCCACGGGATCAGCTCGTGCACGTTGGTGTAGCCCGCGTTGTAGCAGACCTTCTCCGACTCGAGGCCGGACCATATCGGCGAGGAGATGATCTGGCGCGGCTGGGAGACGACGTCGCGGAAGCGGATCTTCTCGTCCTCCTTGGGCACCGCCAGATGGGTATGCTCGCGGCCAGTGAAGCCACCGAGCGACTGCCACGCCTTGACCGCGACCTCGCCGTTGGTCTCGGGCGCCAGCATGAGCAGCACCTCGGCGGCGTCGAT
>JAFKKW010000523.1 GCA_017304275.1 Hyphomicrobiales bacterium
GGTCAGAACGGAGCGGAAACCATCTTCACAGGCCGGATGCGGCCGCGTCCACCCTCGACGGCGTCTCACCCTTCGGTTTTTTTGAGAGATCCAGCCGCGCCCTTTTCGCGTAAGGGGCGAAAATGGGGCGAGGTGGCGTATCATCAAGCACGCCGCTGGCTTGGCAACGAGGTTCAGGTATGCTCCGAGTTCTCAACGAGGGGCACGCTTGGCGGCCTCTCGCTGTCAAAGCTCCGAGGACGATGGCTGATCTCCTGCAACGAGTCGCCGCGAACGGCGACGTCGAGGCCTTCAGGGCCCTCTTCGACACGTATGCCCCGCGCGTGAAATCCTACATGCTGCGGCAGGGCGCCGACCCTGCCACTGCGGAGGAGCTTGCGCAGGAAACCTTGCTCGCCGTGTGGCGCAAGGCGGCGCTCTACTCCGGCGAAAAAGGCAGTGCGACAACGTGGATCTTCACGATCGCGCGCAACCTCCGCATCGACCGCCTGCGCAAGGAAGTGGCCTGGCAGCCGCTGCCGGAAAACAACGACGAACGGGCCTCCGAGGACCCGGCGCCGGACGAGCAGCTTTCGGAACGGGAGCGCGGCGAGCGCGTGCGCGCCATGCTCGCGGAATTGCCGCCGGACCAATCCGAAGTGGTCAATCTGGCGTTTATCGAAGGGTTGTCGCACAGCGAGATCGCCACGCGACTTGGGTTGCCGCTCGGGACCGTGAAATCGCGCATGCGGCTCGCTTACCAGAAGATCCGCGACGCGCTCGAGGACTTGAGATAGATGACGATCACGCATCACCCGGACATCGCGACGCTCATGTGCTGCTCTGCCGGGAGTCAGCCGGAGGCCTGTGCCGCCGTCATCGCGTCGCATCTGGCGGTCTGCCCCTTCTGCCGCGCCGAAGTGCGCAAGATGCAGAAGATCGGCGTGGCGCTGTTCGATTCGCTCGAGCCCGAAACCGTGGCCGTTCCGCCGCCTGTCGCGACCATGCGCTCTGCCGAGGCCGACGTCCCCGAAAAGAGCGAGCCATGCGTGCTGAGCGCGGGCGAGATCCCGCAGTTTCTGGTCTCCTGCGTGGGTCCGTGCCTCGACATGATGTCATGGGACCCGGTTGCGCGCGGGCTCTGGACGCACGCGATTACGCTTTCGCCGGGGGCCTGCGGCGACCTGCGGCTGCTCAAGGTCGAGCCGGGGGCTGCCTTTCCCGAGCATACGCACGTGGGTTGGGAGCTGACGCTCGTGCTGCGCGGCAGCTACAGCGACGAGTTCGGGACGTTCCGTCCCGGCGACGTCGCAGACCTCGACGAGGAGTCCAACCATCATCCGGTTGCCTGCGCGGAGAAGGGTTGCATCTGCCTGATGGCGAGCGAGCATAAGCACCCGCTGTTCGGCGGCGCCGACCGCGCAAAATGACCTAGCCCTGCTCCGCTAGGACGCCGCGCGGCTCTTCGTAAGCGCATCGAGCGCCATCAGCTCGCGCATCAGCGGCTCGAAATCCTTGAGCGGCAGCATGTTCGGCCCGTCGGACGGCGCGGTGTCGGGCGCCTCGTGGGTCTCGATGAAGAGGCCCGCAACACCGACTGCCACCGCGGCACGCGCCAGCACCGGCACGAAGCGGCGGTCGCCGCCCGAGCTGCCGCCGAGGCCGCCCGGCTGCTGCACGGCATGCGTCGCGTCGAAGATCACCGGGGCGCCGGTCTCCGCCATCTGCGGGAGCCCCCTCATGTCGACCACGAGCGTGTTGTAGCCGAACGACGAGCCACGCTCGGTCAGGAGCACGTTCGGGTTCCCCGAGCCGACGATCTTGGCGACGACGTTCTTCATGTCCCAGGGCGCGAGGAACTGGCCCTTCTTCACCTTGACGACGCGGCCGGTTTTGGCGGCGGCGACGAGCAGGTCCGTCTGGCGGCAGAGGAAGGCTGGGATCTGAAGCACGTCGGCCACGGGGGCGAGCAGCGCGCACTGCTCCTTCTCGTGCACGTCGGTGACGATGGGGAGACCGAGCTTCTCGCGGATCTCGGCGAAGACCGGGAGCGCCTGCTCGAGGCCGATGCCGCGCTTGCCGGACAGCGACGTACGGTTGGCCTTGTCGAACGACGACTTGTAGACGAGCCCGAGGCCGAGCCGGCCGGCGATCTCCTTCAACGCGCCGGCCATCTCGAGCGCGTGGGCGCGGCTCTCCATCTGGCAGGGACCGGCAAAGACGACGATCGGCGCGTCATTGGCCACGGTGTGCCCGCCAACGGCGACGCGCGGATTGGGCTTCAGGAGGTCGTGTTGGGTCATGCCAGCCTTATACCATCTCCGGTGCCGCAGATAAGTGCACGATTGACACCCTAGGCGTCATGCATGACGTATGGATTGCTCATTTTGTCTACGATGTGACGCCATCTCGTCCGCGTGCCGCTTGCGACAGCTCTTCGTCGGGCGCAGCTCGCATCGTGGCCACTCAGTCAAAGGGTATGGCCGTTGCGACAGGTGCGACAGGAAATATCCGAAACCGAAAAGAACCAGCTTATTCTTTTCGGTTTCGCAATGGCGTGTTTCTGGCCACTTTTGAATTTTCTCAACATAAACTATACGCAGATTTCCAGCGGGGCGTACGGGAGCCTTGCCGCCCTTTACATCGTCGCGCTGGCTAGCATCGTCTTCGGGTTGCTTGCGTCGCTCCTGCTGCATCGCGTCACTGCGGTACCTGTTGCGCGATACCTGGCTGTTTGCTCGGTCGCAATTGTTCTCTTTTTTCTTACCGGCGGCGTGCGCTCCCTCCTGAGCGACCATCTGCGCTCCGCTGGAGTCAACCGCGGCGGCACGCTTCTCACTCTTGCGCTTTTTTGTGCCGCTGTCGGCGTGGCATGGATGCTGGCATCACGCCAGGCCGTTCGGCACATCATCGCGGTCCTGGCGATCGCGGGCGCGGCGATCCCCGCAGCGGGATTTGGCCTCAAGGCAATCGGCAGCGCGACGCCACATGTGCAACCGAGCGATTCCGACAGCGCGGAAAGCGGCCGGGCTTTGCACTTCAGTGGAGAGAACGTCTACTACATCATCGTGGACGCTTATGCGGGGCGCTACGGCCTCGACGACCTAGGCTACGACAATACAGCCTTCCTGCAGAGGATGCGCGACTTCGGCTTCGCGGTGAACGAACGCGCCAGAAGCAACTACGTCGCGACGTTCCTGACGCTGCAGGCCATTCTGGACGCGCGCTATCCGGTCACGGACGCGAGTCCTCGCTTCGCCGACAGGGCAGACTTTTTCCCGGCGCGCATCAATAGCGGACACGAGCCGGCTGCCCTTTTGCGCTTTCGGCAGGCTGGCTACAAACGGATACGGATCAGCAATCCATGGGGTGGATGCGCCGATCGGGTCTTCGACACGTGCTTCGGCACGAGCTCCGGTGGGAACGCTTATCTAATCTCTCAATACTTCGCCGCGACAATTTTTTCCCCTCGTCTTCCTGCGGACGAGCCCGACAATGCAATAGAATTCATACCCCACATCAAGGCTTTCCGAGACAGCCGACAGCCGTTCTTCCTTTTCGTGCACCACTACGGTCCGCATCCCCCGTATGATCGTCACGAGGATTGCAGCAGGCGCCGCTCCAACAACGATGACGCCTGGCAGCAGGACTTGAAATCCGCCTATGTGGGCGCTTTGAAATGCGTCAACCGGCGCCTTGTCGAGGTCGTGGGCGACATTGTTGCCGACGATCCCAATGCAATCATTGTCATCCAATCCGATCACGGAGCGGGCTTCCATGTGGACTGGACGTCCAGCATCGAGGATTGGACCGAAGCGGCAATCCGAGAGCGGACGAGCATCCTCAATCTGGTCCGCCTGCCGGCGCGGTGCGTTTCCTGGAACCAGGACGACCTGGGGCAGATCAATACGATGCGGCTGGTGCTGGGGTGTCTCGCAAACGAGACGCCGGACCTGCTTCCAGAGGCTTCATACATTTCGACCATGGAGATCGGCTCCGACTTCGGTCTGGTTCGCAAGGTGTTCGAATAGCTCGCCACGCACGCAGGCAATACCCGGGCTCACCCTTTGCAGCGCCCGAGCGTGGCTCTCCTTCCGGCAAGCGAGGGGTTGACGGAGGTGCGCGTGCGGGGAGAATGATGGCCTAAGAGGCATACCCGTTATGAAGGTCCTTATTCTCGGCGCAGGCGCGGTCGGAGGCTATGTC
Source organism: Hyphomicrobiales bacterium (assembly GCA_017304275.1). GTDB lineage: Bacteria > Pseudomonadota > Alphaproteobacteria > Rhizobiales > Hyphomicrobiaceae > Hyphomicrobium_C. The sequence goes on from JAFKKW010000523.1 coordinate 4,186, forward strand.
GGGGCAAGGCTCGTGGCCACCGGAGCGGATGTCGTATTCCTGGTCCGCGGACGCCGGCTTACCGAGGTAGCGGATCGCGGCCTGACGATCGAAAGCCCGCTCGGCAATTTCTCAGGCCCGGTGCGGGCGCTCGGCGCCGTGCCGGACGGGTTCGATCCCGAGGTCGTCATCCTCACCTGCAAATCCCCGGCGCTGGGCGAGGCCATGCGGGCCATTGCTCCGGGCGTGAAGCCGGGCACGCGTATCCTGCCTCTGCTCAACGGGCTTGCGCATCTCGATGTTCTTGCCCGCACCTTTCCGGATGCCCCGATCCTCGGCGGGCTCGTGCATGGCGCGCTGGCGCTGCAGGAGGACGGCGTGATCGCGCATCTGACGCCCTTCTTCTCGATGATCTTCGGCGCGGTGTCCCGGACGGAGGATCCGGTCGCGGGGGAGCTCGCGCGCGCGCTCGCCGCGGTCCATGTCGATGCCCGGGAAAGCCCGGACATCCACCAGGACATGTGGAACAAGTTCGTCTTCCTGACCACGCTTGCCGGCATGACGTGCCTCATGCGGGCGAGCATCGGCACGATCGTCGCCGCGGATGGCGG
>JAFKKW010000524.1 GCA_017304275.1 Hyphomicrobiales bacterium
GTGTGCGAGCGGCGCTATGTGGTCAATGCCGTGCTGACGGCGCCGCAGACGGTGGATCCCAAAGGCCGCTGCCCGCGTTTCCTCAGGCCGCAGTTGCAGCCCTTCTCGCCGCGCCCCGCCGAATGGCAGCTCGCCTCGGAGCGCGTGACGGTGCCGGGCCCCAAGACGCGCGATGCGGCGGAAGTCGCCACCACGACGGCGAATGCTCCGGATGCCTTCGCCGCAACCGGCTCGATCCCGAGCGCCATCGGCATGCCGCCGGGTGCTTCGGCGCTCGGCTTCAATCAATAGTGCCGGCATCCGATCGCCAACCCCAGCCCGGGGAGCTGCCTCATGGCCAATGAGCGGACATCATCCCGGCAGCGCAGCCCGCGGCGAACCGACGTCCTGCGGTTCATCCTGCGCGGGTTGCTGCTGTTCCTGGTCGCGGTGCCGATCTCGGCCGCCCTGTTCGCGTTCGCATGGCCGCTCGAAGCGGAGCGCGTCTGGATCGGCATCGAACGGCACTGGCGCTCCCAGCTCGCCAGGAACGGCCTGACGTTGCCGGGAACGCCGGACCTCGCCGACCTCGACGGGCGGCTCGCCGCGCAAGGACTGAAGGCGGGCAATCCGATCTTCATGCGCATCTTCAAGCGCGAGTTCGAGCTCGAGCTCTGGATGCAGAAGGACGGCCGGTTCCAACGCTTCGCGACCTATCCGATCTGCAAGTGGTCGGGGGAGCTCGGTCCGAAGCTCAAGCAGGGCGACCGGCAGGCGCCCGAAGGCTTCTATTCCGTGGACAAGACGGCGCTCAATCCGAACAGCGCCTGGCATCGCTCGTTCAATCTCGGTTTCCCGAACGCGTTCGACCGCGCGCACGGACGCACGGGATCGTTGCTCATGGTGCACGGCGGCTGCGGCTCGATCGGCTGCTATGCGATGACCAACCCGGTGATCGACGAGATCTGGCGGCTGGTGACGGCGGCCTTGGATGGCGGCCAGCAGCGGTTCCAGGTGCAGGTGCTGCCGTTCCGCATGACGGCGCGCAACCTCTCGCGGCACGAGGGGGCGCCGCTGTCCTCGTTCTGGAGCAGCCTCAAGCCGGGCTACGACCTGTTCGAGGCGAGCCAGGTTCCGCCGAAGGTCTCCGTTTGCGGCAAGCGCTATGCGTTCGTGCCGGGCGACGCCGGCTACGACGGCGGCGCGCCGATCGATGCAGGCTGTCCGGCCGGTACCGCCGCGTCCCGTTAGCCCGCGCTCTCTTTCCCCCACTTTCCACAGGCTTCTGTGGCACACCGGCTGCGGCCTCAAGGCGGAATTACCGATATTCGGGACGTGGGGTTTCGTCCCTCGCCGTCCCGTGCTTTCAATGGATCAAATGGTTTCCTGGCGTGGCGGTGCGGCATGTCTGGCGTGAGGCCGGAGCGGAAGCGGATTGTGACCCGGCTGGCGGCGCGCGCTGGCCTCACGCTTGCGTTTCTCGCCGCTGCAACGGCCGAAGCGACCGCCATAACGATCGAGCTCAAGGATGTGGCTCCGGATCGCATCGAGCGGCAGCGGGCCAATGCCGATGGACGGCTGCCGCTTGCCAACACGCCGGACGTCACCCGTCTCGAGCAACGGCTTCAGGCCGCGGGGCTCAAGGCAGGCGCGCCGATGCTGATGCGCATCTTCAAGGCCACGAGCGAGCTCGAGATCTGGCTCGAGAAGGGCGACCGATTCCAGCTGTTCGCCACCTATCCGATCTGCCACTGGTCCGGCACGCTCGGCCCCAAGCAGCGCGAGGGCGACAAGCAGACGCCGGAAGGGTTCTACACCATCAACAACCGCCAGATGCGCCATTTCGGCCGTTGGACCCGGGCCATCAATCTCGGCTTTCCGAACGCCTTCGACCGCGCGCACAAACGCGACGGCTCGTACATCCTGATGCACGGCGGATGCTCGTCCGTCGGATGCTTTGCGATGACCAACGCGGTGATCGGAGAAATCTATGGACTCGCCAACGCGGCGATCAAGAACGGGCAGCGTCATGTGCCCCTGCACGTCTTTCCGTTCCGCATGACGGACGCGGCGCTCGCGGCCCACGCGCAGAGTCCGTGGCACGGCTTCTGGGCGACGCTCCAGGAGGGATACAAGTCCTTCGCGCGGACGGGCCGTCCGCCGCGCATCAGCGTCTGCGAGCGGCAGTACCACGTGCAGGACGCACCGCCGAAATCCGCGGCAACGGCTGAGGTGGCTCTACCCAAAGAGTCCAAGGGCCGTCGCAACGCGTCGCGCAGCGATCTGATGCTCGGTGCCATCCGGGAGGCTTGTCCGGCCCCGATCGTCGCGACAGCCGAGGGCAAGAGCGAGACGCCCGGCGCGACATCCGAGCGCACGCGCTAGCCAACGCCGGCGATCGGTCGCCCCTGCGCTTCCGCTCGCGTTTGGCGCGTGGCATACACCCCTTCGTTCAGGAGCAACCATCGAGAGAGTGCGCCCATGTGGGATTCGCTGACGGGAAAGGTCGAGAAGAGCCTGGAGATGCTGATCTTCGCCAGCCGCTGGATCCTGGCGCCGTTCTACCTCGGGCTCGCCATCTCGCTCATCGTGCTGCTCATCAAATTCGCCGGCGAGCTGTTCCACATCGCGACGCACGCGTTCACCGCGACGGAGAGCGAGGTGATCCTCGGCGTGCTGGCGCTCGTCGATCTGACGCTCACCGGCTCGCTGCTGGTGATCGTCATATTCTCGGGCTACGAGAACTTCGTGTCGAAGATCGACCATAGCGGCCACAAGGACTGGCCGGAATGGATGGGCACCATCGACTTCTCCGGACTCAAGCTCAAGCTGCTGTCGTCCATTGTGGCGATCTCGGCGATCCAGCTCCTGAAGCAGTTCATGTCGATCCAGAACATCTCGGAGCGCGAGATCTTCTGGCTGGTGGTGATCCACGTCGTGTTCGTGGTGTCGAGCGTGCTGCTTGCGCTCTCCGACCGCATCTCGGGTCATGGCGACGGCCATGGCGAGGCCAAGGCGCCCGCGGACAAGGGACACTGACGGGACTGCTGTTCAGCAGTGCACTCGCCGACGCAGCTCCGCATGCAGAAGTTGCCCTGAGTCCCCGATCCGTCATTCCCGACAAGCGAGGCGGCACCTTGCTAGCATGCCTTCGGCATGACCGGACCTTGGTAGCATGCCTCCGGCATGACCGAGCGGGACTCCAGCCCAAGACTCCCATCGCAAAAGCGGCTTTTGTGCCTTCGGCGACTCTTACGCTGGGTTCCGGGTCTCGTTCGCGTACGCTCACGTCCATGCGAAGCATGGCTCCGCCATGCCGCCCGGAATGACGAATGGGGTTGCTTTGCGCACAGGTCCCAATGCCAGTGGGGAGAGATCGAGAGTGATCGGAAGCAATCGCGAGATCGCTTCCGGGTGACGGGGACCGAACCAAATCGGAAAGGCGTCAGGCGACGCGCTTCGATTTGGATCTGCGCTTGGCGATGAACGACAGAAGCTCGGCCTGCGGGCGCGCCTGGCTGAAGAGGAAGCCCTGGCCCTGCTCGCAGCCGATGCCGCGCAGGCAGGCCAGCTCCTCGCCGGTCTCGATGCCTTCGGCCGTGATCGTCTTGCCGAGCGTCTCGCCGAGGCCGACGATGGCGTGGACAACGGCCTGCTGCTCGACGTTGCCCTCGATGCCGCGGATGAACGAGCGGTCGATCTTGATCTTGTCGAAGGGGAAGCTGCAGAGGTAGCCGAGCGACGAGTAACCGGTGCCAAAGTCGTCCATGGCGATACGCACGCCAAGCTTGCGCAGCTCGGCAAGCGTATCGAGCACGACGTTCGAGCGGTCGAGGAACAGGCTCTCGGTAATCTCGAGCTCGAGGCGCTCCGGCGCAAGCCCGGTGCTCATCAGCGCATCGTGGACCATCTCGTGGACGCTGCCGCAACGGAACTGCACCGGCGACAGGTTGACGGCGACACGCATGTGCTCGGGCCAGGCGATGGCGTCGCGGCAGGCGTGGTTCAGCACGAAATTGCCCAGCGCCCAGATCAGACCCGCCTCCTCGGCAATGGGGATGAACTCGGCCGGCGAGACGAATCCGCGATCGGCATAGCGCCAGCGCACGAGCGCCTCGGCGGCTACGACGGCACCGCTGTCGAGCGACACCACGGGCTGATAGTGAACCTCGAGACTCTCATCCTCGATGGCGCTGCGAAGATCGCGCTCGAGACGACGGCGCTCCTGAGCGCGCGCGTTCATCTCGGCTTCGAAATAACGGAACGATCCCTTGCCACTCAGCTTCACCTGGGAGAGCGCCAGGTCGGCATTCTTAAGAAGCTTTCCCGCCTCATCGCCATCGCCCGGCGCAATGGCAATGCCGATGCTGGCGCCGATGGTCACCCGCTGACCCTGAATGGTCAACGGCGCGCTGATGACGTCGATGATGCGCCTGGCGACCGCACTCACCTCGTCGGGGCCGATGACGTCGGGCATGATGACGCCGAACTCGTCGCCGCCGAGGCGCGCCGCCGTCGATCCGTCGCGCAGGGTACCCGTGATGCGCCGGGCCACGGCCTGCAGAAGCAGGTCACCGGCCGCCGGTCCCATGGTCTCGTTGACGGACTTGAAGTTGTCGAGACCGATGCACAGCGAAGCGCCGCCGCGTCCGCCGCGGCTCAGGGCGGCCAGCATCTCCTCTGCGTGCTCAAGGTGACGGGCGCGATTGGCGAGGCCGGTCAGCGCGTCGTGGTGGGCGAGGTAGGCGACCTGGGCTTCCGCGCGGCGGCGCTCGG
>JAFKKW010000525.1 GCA_017304275.1 Hyphomicrobiales bacterium
CGTGCTTCAGCGCGCCAACAACGAGACAGGCGTGCTGCAGGACGTCGAGGCCGCGGGCCTGATCGCGACGGAACATGGTGCGCGGCTGCATACGGACGCCGTGCAGGCGCCGGGCCGCATCGCGGTCGACTTCAAGACGCTCGGCGCGGCGACGATGAGCCTTTCGGCGCACAAGATCGGCGGACCGAAAGGAGTAGGCGCGCTCGTGATCGGCAACGGCGTGACGCTCGATCCGCTGCTGGCGGGCGGCGGGCAGGAGCAGCGCCGCCGGGGCGGCACGGAGAACGTGGCCGCCATCGCCGGCTTCGGCGCCGCCGCCAAGACCGCGCTACGGGATCTCGACCACGCGTCGCGGATCGGCGCGCTGCGCGACCGGCTGGAAGCCGAGATCCGGCGCATCACGCCGGACGCGGTGATCGTCGGTGCCGGTGCACCGCGGCTCGCCAACACGTCCTCGATCGCGCTTTCCGGCGCATCGGCGGAGACGCTCGTGATCAAGATGGATCTCGCCGGCATCGCGGTCAGCGCGGGCGCGGCGTGCTCGTCGGGCAAGGTCGGCGAGAGCCACGTGCTTACTGCCATGGGGCTTCTCCCCGCGATCGCGAAGAGCGCGATCCGAGTCAGCCTCGGACCCGATACGACGGAACAGGATATCGCGGCGTTTCTCGCCGCCTGGACACGGATTTGCGGCGCCTCTCTTGCCGCTTGAGTACTTGAAGGACGCGGCCGCGGCAGGCCGCACATGAAGGTGATGTGAATGGCTGCAGTCAAAGAGACGATCGAAACCGTCAAGAAAATCGATGTCGATCAGTACAAGTACGGGTTCGAGACCAAGATCGAGACGGTCAAGGCGCCGAAGGGCCTCAACGAGGATATCGTCCGCTTCATCTCGGAGAAGAAGGGCGAGCCTCAGTGGATGCTCGACTGGCGGCTCGAGGCCTATGCGCGCTGGCGCAACATGGTGGAGCCGACCTGGGCCAAGGTTTCGTATCCGAAGATCGACTTCGAGAATCTCTATTACTACGCCGCGCCCAAGGGGACGGACGGGCCGAAGAGCCTTGCCGAGGTCGATCCGGAGCTGCTCCGCACCTACGAAAAGCTCGGCATCCCGCTCAAGGAGCAGGAGGTGCTGGCGGGCGTCTCGGGCGCGCGCGTCGCCGTCGACGCCGTGTTCGACAGCGTCTCGGTAGTGACGACCTTCAAGGAGGAGCTGGCCAAGGCCGGCGTCATCTTCTGCCCGATCTCGGAGGCGATCCGCGAGCATCCGGATCTGGTGAAGAAGTACCTCGGCTCGGTGGTGCCGCAGGGCGACAACTTCTATGCCGCGCTCAACTCGGCGGTGTTCTCCGACGGCTCGTTCGTCTACGTGCCGGAGGGCGTGCGCTGCCCGATGGAGCTCTCGACCTATTTCCGCATCAACGAGAAGAATACAGGCCAGTTCGAGCGCACGCTCATCATCGCCGACAAGGGGGCGTACGTCTCGTATCTCGAAGGCTGCACGGCGCCGATGCGCGACGAGCACCAGCTCCATGCGGCGGTGGTCGAGCTGGTGGCGCTCGACGACGCGGAGATCAAGTACTCGACGGTGCAGAACTGGTATCCGGGCGACAAGGACGGAAAGGGCGGCATCTATAACTTCGTGACCAAGCGCGGCGACTGCCGCGGCCATCACGCGAAGATCTCGTGGACGCAGGTCGAAACCGGCTCGGCGATCACATGGAAGTATCCGTCCTGCATCCTGCGTGGCGACTACAGCCGGGGCGAGTTCTACTCGATCGCGATCTCGAACGGGCGCCAGCAGGTGGACAGCGGCACCAAGATGATCCACCTCGGCAAGAATTCGTCGAGCCGTATCATCTCGAAGGGAATCGCGGCCGGGTACTCGCAGAATACCTACCGCGGGCTCGTGTCGGCGCATCGCAAGGCGACGGGCGCGCGCAACTTCACGAACTGCGACTCGCTGCTCATCGGCGACAAGTGCGGGGCGCACACCGTGCCCTACATCGAGGCAAAGAACTCTTCGGCGCACTTCGAGCACGAGGCGACGACGTCGAAGATCTCGGACGACATGCTGTTCTATTGCCAGCAGCGCGGGCTCTCGGAGGAGGAGGCGGTGGCGCTCGTCGTCAACGGCTTCGTGCGCGACGTGCTGCAGCAGCTGCCGATGGAGTTCATGGCCGAGACGCAGAAGCTCATCAACGTCAGCCTGGAAGGGAGCGTGGGATGACATGTGGGGCGTCCGCCGGCTGCGTGCTGCGTTTGCTCGAGAGGTCGACGTTCCTCAGGACGGCTTCGGCCAGAGCCTGCTCGACGATCTCCGCTTCCTGCATCGCTTCCGGCGCTGCAGGACGGCGCCCGTCGCTTGGCGCAGGCCGAGCCGCGGGGAGGACGCGCAGTACGAGAGCCACGCCGTCCTCGGCCGCTTCGGCGATTTCACCGAGGCGATCGCGACCGTCGATCGGCGCACGTGGGTCGTGCGCGAGCGGATCTTCAACGGCTGGCCCGATCCGCCGCGGTTCGCGTTCTTCGCTCTCGAACCCGACGGCGCGATCTGGGCCGCGGCCGATTTCCATCAGTGGCCGCCCGGGTGGTCCATCGACGGCGCCGCGACCGCGCCCGACACATGAATACGGAAACATGACTGCGGCCGACGGCAGGCCGAACCGGCGTTAACGAGGTAGGAAAGAATGCTCGAGATCAAGAATCTGCATGTGAAGCTCGAAGACGAGGACAAGGAGATCCTCAAGGGGCTGTCGCTCACCGTGCCGAAGGGTGAGGTGCATGCCATCATGGGTCCGAACGGCTCTGGCAAGTCGACGCTCGCGCATGTGCTCGCGGGCCGTGACGGCTACGAGGTGACCTCGGGCCAGATTCTCTGGAACGGCGACGATCTGACGGAGCTCGCGCCCGACGAGCGCGCCGCCAAGGGCGTGTTCCTCGCCTTCCAGTATCCGATGGAAATCCCCGGCGTCGCCGGACTGACGTTCCTGCGCACGGCTGCCAACGCGGTACGCAAGAAGCGCGGCGAAGCGGAGCTTTCGACGCCCGCCTTCATGAAGCTCGTGCGCGGCAAAGCCGAGCAACTCAACATCGACATGGAGATGCTGAAGCGGCCGGTGAACGTCGGCTTCTCGGGCGGCGAGAAGAAGCGCGCCGAGATCCTGCAGATGGCGGTGCTCGAGCCGACGCTCTGCGTGCTCGACGAGACGGACAGCGGCCTCGACATCGACGCACTCAAGATCGTGGCGGACGGCGTCAATGCGTTGCGCAGCCCCGACCGGGCGATGCTCGTCATCACGCACTACCAGCGGCTCTTGAACTACATCGTGCCAGACCGCGTGCACGTTCTGGCGAACGGCAAGATCCAAGCGTCCGGCGGCAAGGAGCTCGCGCTCGAGCTCGAGAAGTCCGGCTATGCGGGCTACCAAGGCAAGGCAGCGTAAGATGAGCGTGGTGGAACAGATCAAGACCGACCCCAAGGGACGCAGCGCCGCCGTGCAGGTGCTCAAGACCAAGGCGGAGACGGCCCTTGCGGAGGCGTTCGCGACGGTCGAGCGCCGGCTTCCCGGCGGCGACTGGCTGCGCCAGCTTCGTCGGGCCGCGGCCGGCGCCTTCTCGGCCGAGGGTCTGCCGCACCGGCGGGTGGAGGAATGGAAGTTCACGGACCTGCGCGCGCTGATGCGCGAGGCGTTTCCATTCGCGGCGCCTGCAGCGCCGCCGAAGCCCGATGCGATCGACGCCCTGGTGCGCGACGCGCTGCCCGGCGCCGATCTCGCCAAGGCGTTTGCGGTCGTCGTCGACGGCCACGGGGCCGGAGAAGCGGGCCTGTCGTCCATCTCCGAGCTGGACGGAGCCTTCCTCGCGCGGTTCGCCGATCATCCGCCGGCGTGGCTCGAAGCGGAGATCAGCGAGGTCGGCGGTCATGTCGGCGACGGCGTGTTGGCGCTCAACACGGCGCTGTTCACGGACGGCGTCGTGCTCGACATCGCGGACGGCCGCGAGATCGAAACGCCGATCGCGCTGGTGTTCGGCGATGAGGGCGGCACGGCGAAGTCGGTCTTCACGCGCAATGCCGTGCGCGTCGGCAAGGGGGCGAAGGTCGTGCTCGTCGAGAGCCACCTCGCGCCTTCCGCGCCGCGGCAGGTCAACACGCTGACGCAGCTCGTCATCGGCGACGGCGCCGAGGTGGTGCACGTCAAGCTGGTCGCCAGCTCCGAGGGATCGATCCATCTCGGCCGCACCGTGGCACGGCTCGGCGCCAACGCTGCCTACCGGCCGTTCCAGATGGTGATCGGCGACGGCGTGGTGCGCAACGATCTCGCTGTGACGTTCCGCGGTCAGCATTCGACGTTCGACCTCGGCAGCGCCAAGCTCGTCAACGGGCATGGACATGCCGACACGACGCTGGTGGTGGATCACGCGGTGCCGCACTGCACGAGCCGCGAGCTGGTCAAGTGCGTGCTCGCGGACCAGACGCGCGCCGTGTTCCAGGGCAAGGTGATCGTGCAGCCCGACGCGCAGAAGACCGACGGCAAGCAGATGGCGCAGGCGCTGATGCTGTCGCCGGACGCGGAGTTCGACAGCAAGCCCGAGCTCGAGATCTACGCCGACGACGTGATCTGCGGCCACGGCTCGACGTCGGCCGAGATCGATCCGGAACTGATCTTCTATCTGCGCTCGCGCGGCATTCCTCTCGAGGAGGCGCAGGCGATGCTGGTCGAGAGCTTCATCGGCGAAGCGATCGACAAGG
>JAFKKW010000526.1 GCA_017304275.1 Hyphomicrobiales bacterium
CATCACGGTAAGACGCCCCCGTGCGCGGATGCGGTCATTGCGGCCGGTCTCGGCCGTGTCGTGGTCGGCGTTGAAGATCCGGATCCGCGCACGGGCGGCGACGGCGTGCGACGCTTGCGGGACGCCGGCATCCGTGTCTCGGTCGGATGCCGTGCGGCGGAAGCGCGTTGGGTAACGCTTGGCCATATCCTGCGGGTCAGTGCGCGCCGCCCGTTCGTGCAGCTCAAGATGGCGCTCGCCCACGACGGGGCGTTGCCGCGCGGGGCGGCGGGGCAAGCGCTGTTCGTCACGGGAACCGAGTCGCTTGCGCTCGCGCATCGGTTCCGGGCGGAAAGCGATGCCATCCTGATCGGTGCCGCGACGGCACGAGACGACAATCCGGAGCTGACGTGCCGGCTGCCCGGGCTCACGGGCCGCTCGCCGGTCAGGATCGTGCTGTCGCGGTCCCTCGATCTTCCATTGGATCTCAAGCTAGTGCGCACGGCGCGGGATGTCCCCGTCTGGATCTTCACGGGGGAGGCGCCCGACGCGGAGAGGGTACGGCCGCTCGAGGCGGCGGGCGTGCGCGTTCTCCGGATACCGTCCGAGGGCGGTCGATTGCGGCTTGCGCGCGTGCTCGAGACCCTCGCCGATGAGGGGATCACGCGGCTGCTGGTCGAAGGCGGCGAGGCGGTTTGGGCCTCATTCGCAGCCGAGCGGATGGTGGACGAGGTGGTGCTGTTCCAGGCGCATGGAGACGGCAAGGGAGACCTTTCGCCGGCAGCCCTTGCCGTCCGTTACGCTCCGGGGCTAGATCTCTCGCTCGCTTCGCACCGGCGCGTGGGCGCGGATGCCGTCTCGACCTATCGGGTGGTCGATCTTCCACGTCCGGATATCGGGCGGAGCGCGTAGAGCGGAGGTCCTCTTGTTCACGGGCATCATTACCGACGTGGGAGAAGTGATCGGCCACGAAGGTGGCCGGTTCGCGATCCGCTCGGGCTATGACGCCGACGGCATCCAACTCGGCGCGTCGATCGCCTGCGATGGCTGCTGCCTCACGGTCGTGACCGTGCGCGCCGACGGGCACGGCTCGGCGTTCACCGTCGATGTCTCGAACGAGACGCTCTCCAAAACGACGCTCGGCTCGTGGCAACTCGGGCGGCCCGTCAATCTCGAGCGGGCGCTCAAGGCCGGCGACGAACTCGGCGGGCACATCGTCTCCGGACACGTCGATGGGGTGGCGCGTATCGTCGCCATGCGGCCGGACGGAGACAGCATCCGCGTCGAGCTCGAATTGCCGCAACATCTGGCCCCTTACGTCGCTGCCAAGGGCTCGGTTGCGCTCGACGGTACATCGCTCACCGTTAACGAGGTCGCGGGTGCACGGTTCGGCGTCAATCTCATTCCGGCGACCTTGACCCAGACGACCTGGGGGCGCAAAAAGCCCGGCGACACCGTCAACGTCGAGATCGATCTTTTCGCGCGCTATGTCGCGCGCATCATGGAGTTTCGGGAGTGAGTATCGGGCTCGGAAAAATCGCGCACTCTGAGGGCGCCGGGTTTCTCTCGTCGACGGCCGAGATCGTGGACGACATGCGCAATGGACGCATGGTGATCCTGGTTGACGCGGAGAGCCGCGAGAACGAGGGCGATCTCGTCATTCCCGCGCAGATGGCGACGCCGGATGCGATCAATTTCATGGCCAAGCACGGGCGGGGGCTCATCTGTCTCACGCTGCTGCAGTCGCGAGCGCAGGAACTCGGTCTCGAGTTCATGGTCCGGACCTCGGCGGCGCGGGAGCGTACGGCCTTCACGCAGTCGATCGAGGCGCGTGAAGGGGTGTCGACCGGCATCTCGGCGCACGACCGCGCGCGGACGATCGCGACGGCCATCGATCCCACCAAGGGCGCGAGTGATATCGTTTCGCCGGGGCATGTGTTTCCGCTGGTGGCGCGCGAGGGCGGCGTGCTGATCCGCGCCGGACATACGGAAGCCTCCGTCGATCTCGCCAGGCTCGCCGGGCTTTATCCGGCAGCCGTCATCTGCGAGATCATGAACGAGGACGGCACCATGTCGCGGATGCCGGACCTGGTGCCGTTCGCGCAGCGGCACGGTCTCAAGATCGGCACCATCGAGGATCTCATCGCGTATCGCCTGAAGCATGACCGGCTGGTCAAGCAGGTGGCGCAGGCGAAGGTCGAAAGCGTGCATGGCGGGGTGTTCGACCTGCACGTCTTCACGACGACGGTGGAGCCGGTCGAGCATCTGGCGCTCGTCAAAGGCGACATTTCGGCTCCGGGGCCGGTGCTGGTGCGCGTGCACGCGGTCAACGTGGCCGGCGATCTGCTCGGCATCGGCGGCACGGGTGGCGCGGTGCCGTGCTCCATGCGCGCCATCGAGCGGGAAGGGCGCGGCGTGATCGTGCTCATCCGCGATCTCGGTGCGAAGAGCGTTTCCGACTGGATCAACCGGCATGCGAAGCCGCAGTCGAACGAGCACGCCGCGCGTGGCCGGCGGCTGGTGGAGATCGGCGTTGGCTCCCAGATCCTGCGCGCGCTCGGCGTCGCCGACATGGTGCTGCTGACCAACGCGCCCGACGACGTCTATGTCGGCCTCGAGGCCTACGGGCTGCGTATCGTCGGCACGCGGGCGATCGAGTAGGCCCGCAGGTAGTCCGTCATGGTCAAAACACAGCTTTCCTCGCGCCCTGAGATGGATCTGCATTCCGGTCCGTCGGCCCGCGTCCTCATCATCGAGGCGCCGTACTACAAAGAGATCACGGACGAGCTCGGGCAGGGTGCCATGGCGGTGCTCGACGAGGCGCAGACCAGCTACGACTGGATCGCGGTGCCCGGCGCGCTCGAAATTCCTCAAGCCTTCGCGCAGGCGGTGGCGGCGGGATTGTTTGGCGAGGGCGAGAAAAGCGTCTATGCAGGCGTCGTCGTGCTCGGATGTGTGATCCGCGGCGAGACCTCGCACTACGACATCGTGTGCAACAACACCAATCACTGGCTCATGGAAACGGCGATCCGCAATACGATTCCGCTCGGCAACGGCGTGCTGACCGTGGACACGGAGGCGCAGGCGTTCGCGCGTGCGCGGGGCGGTGCCGACGGCAAGGGCGGCGATGCGGCGCGCGCCTGTCTCAGGCTCATTCGCATCGGCCGGCGGCTGGGGCAGCGCACGTCATGACCGTCCCCCGCAAAAAGAAGACGACGGGCGACGCGCCGAAACCGCGCACGGTCTCGCGCATGGCGGCCGTGCAGGCGCTCTATCAGATGGATCTGGCCGGAACGGATGCCGGCGAGGTGATCGCGCAATTCATGGCTGCCAAGCCGGCGCCCGCCGACGACAAGGCCGAGGCAGATCGCGAGGCGCTGACCGACCTCGAGGGCGCGGACGCGACCTTCTTTGCCGATGTCGTGAAGGGTGTGGTGCGGCGTCAGCGCGAGATCGATCCGCTCGTCGACCAGCAGTTGCGCACCGGATGGCGGCTCGTGCGCGTCGATTCCATCCTGAGGGCGATCCTGCGCGGCGGCGTGTTCGAGCTGCTCGAGCGCAGCGACGTTCCGGCGCGCGTGACCATCAACGAGTACATCAACATCGCCAAGGCGTTCTTCGAGGCCGACGAGCCCAAGGTCGTCAACGGCGTGCTCGACCGTATTGCGCACAAGGTGCGGGCGAAGGAGTTCGAGACGCCGGGCGAAGGGACGTAGCCCATGGCCAGCCAGGACGCGGGGGGCGAGGACGAGCTGATCCAGACCACCTTCGCGCCTTTGGCCTCGGGCTTCGCGGGCGCGTTGGGTCTCAAGGACGACTGCGCGTTTCTAACGCCACCGCCCGGCGAGGATCTGGTGCTTACGACCGACGCCGTGGCCGAGGGTGTGCACTTCTTTGCGGACGACGCGCCGGGCGACATCGCCTGGAAGGCGCTCGCGGTCAACGTGTCGGATCTCACGGCCAAGGGTGCGCGGCCCGTTGCCTACCTCATGTCCCTGTCATTTCCCGAGCGGCCCGCGCGCGCTTGGCTCGATGGGTTCGCCGCGGGGCTGGCAGACGCGCAGGCGGCATTCGGCATCGCGCTTGCGGGCGGCGATACGGATCGCAGGCCGGGGCCGCTGTCCGTCACCGTGACCGCCATCGGCAGCGTAATGCAAGGGCGCATGATACGGCGCGCGACAGCGCAGGCGGGCGATGCGCTGTTCGTGTCGGGGACCGTGGGCGACAGCGCGCTCGGGCTCTTGCTGCGGCAGGATGCGGAACGAACCGCCGAGATGGGGTTGGACGAAGCGGGCGCGCGTCATCTGCTCGGACGCTATCTGCGGCCGGCGCCGCGCCTCGCGCTTGTGCCGCCTCTGCTGTCGTTCGCCAGCGCCGCGATGGATATCTCGGACGGGCTCGTCAAGGATTGCGGGCGACTTGCGCGGGCGTCGGGGCTTGGAGCCGAGATCGACGCGCGGCGTCTTCCTCTTTCGGAGCCTGCGCAGGCGGTGCTCCGGACGCGACCGGCGCTCATCGAGACCATTTTCACGGGTGGTGACGATTACGAGGTGCTGGCAGCGGTAGCGGCGAATCAGGCTGCGGACTTTCGTCATGCGTCCGCCGCGCATGGGGTACCGGTCACCGAGATCGGACGGCTGGTCCCCGGCGAAGGCGTGTCCGTCACCGGTCCCGACGGTACCGCCTTGGCGGTCCGCGGCTCGGGATGGGACCATTTCCCGGCCTGATCCGCC
>JAFKKW010000067.1 GCA_017304275.1 Hyphomicrobiales bacterium
GCGCTCACCCGCCAGCTCCTGGATGAGGCCCTTGATCTTGCGCTCGTTCTCTTCGTATGAGCGTTCGAGCGCCGTCACCTCGTTGTGCACCAGCGCCTCGAGCTCGCCGGCGCGCCCCAGCGCGCGCGAGATGGCGTCGTTCATGAACGACACCTGCCGCCGCACGGCCTGTCCGAGCGAGGCGACCGACTGCTCGGCCATGCGGTCGGGCTCCGCGAGCCGGATGGCGACCTCGGTCATGGTCGAGGACCGCAGCCGAAGCTCGTCCGACCGCCACGCCAGCAGCGCAAGCGCCCACAGCACGGCGATCGGCACGATGATCGCGGTGAACGTGAGGAACGTCGACGGCTTCTCCAGCAGCGAGGCTAGCGTTGCGCCGCCGGCAAGCTCGGCGCGCACGATGACCCACGAGAACGCGAGACAGATGGCGATCCATCCGACCGTCGCGATGGCCGCGTACTTGAACGGCGTCGTGGAGGGCTTCTGCTCGAGCGCGTAGATCAGGCCGCCGATCGAGGGCGCGTCGTCGTTGGCGGCGATCGTCTGCCGTGGCGGTCCCGCCGGACGCCGCCGCGCCATGCGCCGGACGGGCTCCGCCGCGGTTGCTTCGGCGATGCGTTCGTTGGCTGCCGTGAGCGAGGGCGCGTTGGCCACCGCGCGCGACGCCATGTTCGGAAGTGGCGGCGGAAGCGGATGGTTGGCGGCCGCCGTGGCGGAGCCGAGGTTGATCACGGTGCTGGGCGGCAGGACGAGCGAGAGCGGGTCTGCTGCGCCGGACGCCTTGCCGTCGGACTTGGCCGCGCCGCCGCTTTCGGAGGCGGCGGCAGGTTCGGTCTTCGGCGCCTCGGCCTTGTTTGCGGATGCGGGCGGAGCGGGCGGCAGTGGCGGAGGGCCTGCAGACCCTCCCTTCGCGGTTGCCGAAGCGGCCGCGTCTGGCGGTGCCTTCTGAGCTGCCGCCGAGCCTGATTTTTGATCCTGAGCCATCCACCCGTCCGCGCCGGAATAGGCCGGCCACCCTTTTCCATGCTACCGCAGTCCAAGGCTTTTGCTCAAACGGGTTTTCTGCCCGCGAGCGGCCCCATCAACTTACTTTTTCTGTTAGGCCTCCCGGCAGGCTCGCGAGCTGGACCATCGACAGCCGAGTAGGCGCAATTTGGGGCCAAATGAAGTTGGTGCACGGTGCAGTTCGCCGCACCGCAACCGTCAAATATTGTTGAATCGCAGTGCATTTTATAATACGAATTAACAGTTACTTAGCGTATTGCGTTCAGAATTTATTATAGCATGTCGGATCAGCCCCCGATCCAGGCGTGCAGATCCGGCCTCGGCGCGAGGTCGGGTCGGTACAACCTCGTCCTCGAACGACAGGCTCGGAACGCAATGATGGGTCCCCTGAGAGCGCGCGCGACACGCATTCGCCCCGACGGCCGCACAAGCGGCCCTGTCGACGCCGCGCCCTGCGCGCTGACCGGCACCGAGCCGATCGATCGCACCCATCTCGGCCGCTACACACTCGGCAGTCCGACGCTCGAGCGTGAGATTCTGGGGCTTTTCCTGGCCCAGCTTCCGCTTAGCATCGAGCAGCTCCGCTTCGCCGCCACCGACCGCGAGTGGCAGATCGCGGCCCACACCATCAAGGGCTCGGCCCGCGCCGTCGGCGCCTGGGAGATCGCCGAGCTCGCGCGCAACGCCGAGCAGTCCGCCGGCATCGCCGACGAGGCCGAGCGGGATCGCACGCTGACCGCTCTGGAGGGTGCCTGCGAGACCGTCGAGTCCTATGTCGCAGCCGCCTTTCCGCCCGGACAGCCGCGCACCTGATCCCCGTCAGCTCCATCAAGTGCCGACACAACTCAAGTCCTCGTAACGTTTTTCGGAACCGCGCTGCACGCCTGCTGAAGCGCGGCGACGCGGATGCTTGAATTCACGCGGCCAGCCCTTTAATCCTGCCGCCACCTTCCTCCGTAGAAGATGTGTGATTGCCCGGCCGTCGCGGACCGGGACGAAAACCACGGGTTCCGCGGGCGAAGGCGCAGCAGCGATTTGGAGCAGGCCGTCGATGGTTAAACTCACGTTCGTCCAACCCGACGGTGCAAGCCGGACCGTGGACGCCGAGCCCGGTGTCACGGTCATGGAGGCTGCCAAGCTCAACGATATTCCGGGCATCGAGGCCGAGTGCGGGGGCGCCTGCGCCTGCGCCACCTGCCACGTCTACGTCGACCCCGAATGGGTCGACAAGACCGGCAAGCCGGAGGCCATCGAGGAGGATATGCTCGATTTCGCGTTCGACGTGCGCAAGGAGAGCCGCCTTTCGTGCCAGATCAAAGTGACGCCGGACCTCGACGGCCTGACGGTCCGGGTGCCCGCGAAGCAGTTCTGAGACCTCTATATATCTAAGGCCGACGCGCGGCGCGCGAGGCTGGAAGCAGGAGAACGGGCAATGGCGCTGGATGAGGCAGTCGCGGTCACGGGAGCAACGGAGATCGATGCGGTCGTCATCGGCGCCGGTCCGGTCGGCCTGTTCGCGGTATTCGAGCTGGGCCTGGTCGACATCAAGACGCTGGTCATCGACATCCTCGATCGGCCCGGCGGCCAGTGCGCCGAGCTCTACCCCGAGAAGCCGATCTACGACATTCCCGCGCTTCCGACCGTCACCGGGCAGGAGCTGACCGACCGCCTGCTCGAGCAGATCAAGCCGTTCGGTGCCCAGTTCGTCTTCGGCGAGCGGGTGGACGAGTTGCAGCGCGGTGAGGACGGGCGCTTCCACCTCAAGACCGACGCCGGTCGCGAGATCGTGGCCAAGGTCGTCGTCATCGCCGCCGGCGGCGGATCGTTCACGCCCAAGCGCCCGCCGCTCGAGGGCATCGAGGCCTACGAGGGCAAGTCGGTGCACTACGCCGTGCGCCGCATGGAGGACTTTCGCGGTAAGGACGTGCTGATCGTCGGCGGCGGCGACTCCGCGCTCGACTGGACGCTGAACCTGGCGCCGCTCGCCAAGTCGCTGACCCTGATGCACCGGCGCGACGAGTTCCGCGGCGCGCCGCATTCGGTCGAGCAGATGCGCGCGCTCGTCGCCGAAGGCAAGGTCAGCCTCGTCATCGGCCAGGTGACGAAGCTGCATGGTGAGACCGGCAACCTGGAAGCCGTCACCGCGAAGACCTCGGACGGCGCCGAGCAGCGCCTCGCCGTCAACGCCATCCTGCCGTTCTTCGGCCTCACCATGAAGCTCGGTCCCGTGGCCCACTGGGGCCTGAACCTCAACGAGAACCTCGTTCTCGTCGACACCGAGAAGTTCGAAACCAGCGAGAAGGGCATCTTCGCTGTCGGCGACATCAACTGGTATCCCGGCAAGCTGAAGCTGATCCTGTCGGGCTTCCACGAGGTGGCGCTGATGGCCCAGCAGGCCCACAAGTACGTGCACCCCGAGAAGAAGCTGATGTTCCAGTACACCACCTCGTCCTCGAGCCTGCAGAAGAAGCTCGGCGTGAAGTAGGGACCAGTCGCTTCTCCCCGCTGTCATCCTCGGGTTTGTCCCGAGGACCCAACCCTCCACGACCGAGACGACAACCGCAGCGCCGACCCCTTCGACCGCGCGCCCGCTGATCGCTGGATCCTCGGCATGAAGCCGAGGATGACAGTGGGACGGTTGGCGCTGGCGGTGTAACCCGTCCGTCCCCACCCACCCCCGTCATCCTCGGGCTTGTCCCGAGGACCCAACCCTCCACGACCAAGACGGCAACCGCAGCGCCAACACCTTCGACCGCGCGTCCCCTTATCGCTGGATCCTCGGCATGAAGGCGAGGATGACACGTGAGAGGCGCGGTCGCCTTATCGCCCCGCGATCGAGCGCTCGTAGACGAGGGCGAGCTTGGCGAAGTCGCGCACGCTCACCCGTTCCGCCCGCAGCTCCGGCGCGATCCCCGCCGCGTCCAATAGTTCCTCTGGATTGGGCACCAGCGTCTTGAGCGATGCGCGCAGCATCTTGCGCCGCTGTCCGAACGCCGCCGCCGTCACCCGCCCCAACGCCTTGACCGAGCACGCCGGCTGCGGCGCCTCGCGCGGCGTGAAAACGACGACGGCCGACGACACCTTGGGCGGCGGCGTGAAGGCGTCTGGCTTCAACACCAGCGCGATGTGCGCCTCGCTCCGCCATTGCGAGATCACTGAGAGACGCCCGTAGTCCTTGGAGCCCGGCGGCGCGACGATGCGCTCTGCGACCTCCTTCTGGAACATCAGCACCATGCGGTCCCACCAGGGCGGCCACGGCTCCGTCTCGAGCCATCCGATGAGCAGCGTCGTCGCCACGTTGTAGGGAAGGTTGGCCGCGATGATCGCCTTGCCGGCACCCGCTCCGAGCAGCGCCCGCCAATCCGTCTCGAGGGCGTCGCCCGGATGGACATCGAGCCGTCCCGGATAGCGCGCGCCGATCTCGGCCAGCGCCGGCAGACACCGGCTGTCGCGTTCCACGGCGATGACGCGTCCGGCCCCTTCGAGCAGGAGACCGCGCGTCAACCCGCCGGGCCCCGGTCCGACCTCGACCACCGTGCGTCCGTCGACCGCTCCGCCCGCGCGCGCGATGCGCCGCGTAAGGTTGAGATCGAGAATGAAATTCTGTCCGAGGCTCTTCTTGGCGGCGAGGTCG
>JAFKKW010000068.1:0-2075 GCA_017304275.1 Hyphomicrobiales bacterium
GGCGTCTCGCGGCAGGCATAGCCGAACATGATGCCCTGGTCGCCCGCGCCTTCCTCCTGATTGGTCGGCTGCTTGGCGTCGACGCCCTGCGCGATGTCCGCCGACTGCCCGTGCAGCAGAACCTCGATGTTGCAGTTGGCCCAGTGGAACCCTTCCTGCTCGTAGCCGATATCGCGGATCGCGTTGCGCGTGATGTCCTCGATCCGGGCCACCGTCACCGAGCGCGGGCCACGATACTCGCCGGCGATGACGACGCGGTTCGTCGTGGCCAGCGTCTCGCACGCGGCACGGATCTGCCACGGGTCCAGTCCTTCCTGGATGCCGTCGCGAAAGAAGGCGTCGACCACCTCATCGGAGATGCGGTCGCA
Organism: Hyphomicrobiales bacterium; assembly: GCA_017304275.1. Lineage (GTDB taxonomy): Bacteria > Pseudomonadota > Alphaproteobacteria > Rhizobiales > Hyphomicrobiaceae > Hyphomicrobium_C. The sequence continues at coordinate 369 of JAFKKW010000068.1, forward strand.
GACCTTGTCCGGATGCCCTTCCGAAACGGATTCGCTCGTGAACAGAAACGACTGGCGTGCCACGTGATCCCCTCGATCTCGCTCTCAACTGTCGGCTGCGTTTTGAAAAGAATGATAAATAGGAACGGCGAACCGGACGCAGCCCCGGTATCCGACCATCCCGGGGAACGCGGCACCTCTTGCCGGTTTTGCCGACCTCGGTCAAGCGCCGCGGCCTGGAAAGCTTAGAAGCAGGGCTCGAAAGCGCGCGGGCCAAAACGCAGGATTCGTCAGTCGATCGGCTCTTCGCCGCCGAGTGAGCGCACCAGTTCCACCACGGAGCGCCGCACGCGCGGGTCCGTGATTTTCACGAAGGCCTTATTCAGCTCGAGTCCTTCACGCGTCGAAAGAAACTCGATCACATAGCTCTCGGTGGGGCGCTCGGCGAAGCCGGGAGCCAATGCGGAATCGACCAGATCGGCCGGCGCCTCGTCATAGAAGAACTGAACGGGCACACCCAGCACGCGGGACAGATCGAACAGCCGGCTGGCCCCGATCCGATTGACTCCCTTTTCGTATTTCTGGACCTGCTGGAACGTGAGGCCGAGATGCTCGCCGAGTTTTTCCTGGCTCATGCCGAGCAGCATGCGGCGCAGGCGTACGCGGGTTCCGACGTGCGCATCGATCGGGTTGGGCTTGCGTGAACTGCGTTCGTTGTCGCTTTCGTCGTCGTCGTCCTTCGACATTCGCTCGCCCGCTCCTACCCATGACGTCATCGGCCGTTTCCCTGCCTAGGGAAGTCGAGGCCTGGGGTCAACATTTACCGGCATGAAAGTATTTTAACATAATACTTTCAAGGGAACCATGGGGGTTATGCAACCGAAAGAAGTATGACGGGGCTTCGAGGTTAACCCGTTCTGGTTCGATCTATCTGATAACGGACGGCCGGATCCGCCCATAGAAAAGGAGCGTGGCCACAAAGAGGAAGGCCAGGAACAGGAAAATACCATCGCCCCATAGCGCATAGGGCGGAGCGGACCGCGCCACCGGCAGAAGAGAATCTACGATCCCCTTTACGTTCATCCCGAGCATGACCACAACGCGCCCGCTGGAATCCACCACGGCGGAAATTCCGTTATTCGCGGCGCGCACCAGAGGCACACCTTCCTCGACGGCGCGCACCCGCGCCTGATGGAAATGCTGACGAGGCCCGGTCGTGTCCCCGAACCAGCCATCGTTCGTGACATTCACAAAAACCCCCGGGCGGCCGTCGCTGCGCGCACCGACGCCGGGAAAGATGGCCTCGTAGCAGATGAGGCCGCCGACAGGAGGCAAGCCTGAGACCGCAAGCAGCGGCCGCGGCGTCACGCCGACCGAAAAGCCTCCGCGCCGGCGCGTGAGCTGCTCGAGCCCGATGGCCTCGAGCATGCCCTGCATCGGCAGATACTCGCCGAACGGCACCAGATGCGTCTTGTCGTAGACGCTATCCAGCGCACCGGAGCCGTCGAACACCATCAGGCTGTTGTAGGCGCGCTCCGGATGCGAGGCGAGATCCGGCGCACCGTTACCGTCGCGTCGCAGCGCTCCGGTGAGAAGGAACGCGTTGTCGGGAAGCATCTCGCCGATGGCAGCGAGCGTTTCCGGATGTTCGAGCGGCAGAAACGGCATCGCCGCCTCGGGCCAGATCACATGCGTGATTCCGCGAAGCCCGTCACGTTGCCCCGACGC
>JAFKKW010000068.1:2101-6736 GCA_017304275.1 Hyphomicrobiales bacterium
GTCACGTTGCCCCGACGCGTCGGCCTCCGACAGCGCGAGATGATCCTGGAAGATCTGAGCCTGCTTGTCCGGCTGCCACTTTTCGCGCTGCGGAACGCTCGGCTGAACGATCCTGATCTTGACACCCTCTACGTTGTCGCTTGGCGCCGTCGCGAGCCGCGCCGCGCCATACGCCAGGAGCAGCGCCAGCGGCACGCCGGCAGCCGCAAGCGCCAGGATCGAATCCCGCCGGTTTGGAAATCCCCGCGCCACATCGGCCGTCATCACGAGCGGCGCCGCGAAAATCGGCACCGCGATGAGCGTCAGCCCATAGATCCCGAGCAGGCCCGCGCTCTGCATCAGAACGAGCGGCCACGTCAGCGCATAGCCGAGCACGTTCCAGGGAAAGCCCGTCAGGATATGACCGCGCAGCCACTCGGCCGCAGCCAACGCGAGCGCAAGGACAAGAAGTCGCTGAAAGCCCGCCCGCCAGCACAGAACCGCACCGACTGCGGCCGCGGCCCAGAACAGCGCCAGCCCCGCCGGCATCAGCGTCACCGAGAACGGCAACAGCCAGCCGAACTTCTCGGCCTCGACCAGAAACGCCTCGCCGATCCAGAACAGTCCGAAAATGAAATACCCGTATCCGAACAGCCAGCCCGTGACGCCCGCTGCCAACGCGCGATGCCACGGACTTCCGGCGCGGGTCGCCGCGTCGTCGATCAGCCACACCAAGACCGGAAGCGTGAGAAACAAGACAGGCGAGAAGAAGAACGGCGCCATGGCGAGGTTCGACAGCGCGCCGGCTGCAAGCGCGATCGCGCCGCGCCGCCAGCCGCGCGCCGATCTCACCGCATGATGCAAATCCCCGATCCGGTCCCTGAGCCCCATCGCGGATCAGCCGGACGCATCGCCATTGGCCGACGGCGCAGGCGGAAGATGGATCTTGAGCCGTTTGACGCGCCGCGGATCGGCATCGAGCACCTCGAACTCGACACCCGACGCTGCATGGCGGATCAGCTCGCCCCGCGCCGGCACACGCCCGACGATCGTGAACACGAGGCCGCCCAGCGTGTCGATGTCGGCTTCCTCCTCCGGCTTGAGCAGTTTGCGGCCGAGCCGGGCCTCGAGTTCCTTGACGGGCGCACGCCCCGACGCGACGAGGCCCAGCTTCGGATCCACCGCGATCAGATCCGCCTCCTCCTCGTCGTGCTCGTCCTCGATATCGCCGACGATCTGTTCGACCAGATCCTCGATGGTCACCAGTCCGTCGGTGCCACCGTACTCGTCGACGATGAGGGCCATGTGGATGTGGGTCGCCTGCATGCGCACCAGCAGGTTCATCGCCGGCATCGACGGCGGCACGTAGAGCACCGGCTTCCGCAGCTTCAACACCGCGATCGGCCGGCTGAGATCGATACGGCTGAGGTCGGGCTTGCTAGCGGCCGTTCCCGCGTCGACCTTGCTCCCGTCGCCCGCACTTGGTCTCTGCTTGATCGGATCGCGCAGCGCCCGGCCCGCGACCTCCGCCGAAACCCAGCGAAAGAGATCCTTGATGTGCAGCATGCCGCGCGGATCGTCGAGCGTCTCGTGATAGATCGGAATGCGCGACACGCCCGACTCTTCGAACAGCCTGATCAGCGCCCCGAGCGACTCCATCTCCTCGATGGCGATGATATCGGCGCGCGGCACCATGATCTCGTCGACGCGCGAGGCCCCGAAGCGGAGAAGCCCCGACAGCATTTTGCGCTCTTCGGGCGAGAACCCGCCTGTGGTCTTGGCCTCCTCCTTGAGCAGCACCTCGAGCTTGTCGCGCAGCGTCGGCTGCTGGGCGAGGCCGAGCCGCGTCCAGAGGTGGTGAAGCCATCCGGTCGCGCTCTCGCGCATGGTCCGGCGCTCGGGATCGTAGGATACGTCGTCCATCTGATCGTCGTCGTTGCTCATGAGACTGAATGGGGGTGCTCGTCGCCGACGTAGGGATTGGAAATGCCGAGCGAGGCGAGAACCTCGATCTCGATGCCTTCCATCTCCTGCGCCTCCGCGTCCGTCTCGTGATCGAAACCGAGGAGATGCAGGAGGCCGTGCACGACGAGATGCTGCAGGTGATGGGCGGCCGTCACGCCCTGTTCGGCCGCCTCCCTCTCGATCGTCTCTTGCGCGAGTATGATGTCGCCGAGCGGCTGCGGCCCCGCCTCGCCGAACCGGTCGAGGGCGGGAAACGACAGCACGTTGGTCGGCTTATCCTTGCCGCGGAACTGGGCATTGAGCGTGCGCACGGTGGCGTCGTCGCTGAGCGCAATGCAAGCTTCCGCCGGAGGACGGTCGGAAAACCGCGCGTCGGAGGCAAGCGCGTCGCCCGCAGCCGCAATGAGCACATCACGCGCGCCGAGCCCCGACCAGTCTCCTGCTGCATGCACGATGTCGAGGCTGAGCCAGAGAGGCGCCCCGCGACGCCCCTCGGGAAGACTTCGACTGTCCGGGTCTCCGGGCATCAGGGCTTCCTCGTCCCGGCCGCGTCGTAGGCTTCCACGATCTTGGCCACCAGATCGCGTCGCACCACGTCGGCGCCCGTGAAACGCACGGCCGAGATTTCGTCCACGCCGGAGAGAAGCCGTACGGCCTCCTCGAGCCCCGAGGTCATGCCCGGCGGCAGGTCGATCTGCGACGGGTCGCCGGTGACGACCATCTTCGAGTTCTCGCCGAGCCGCGTCAGAAACATCTTCATCTGCATGCTCGTCGTGTTCTGCGCCTCGTCGAGGATGACGAACGCATTGGCGAGCGTGCGCCCGCGCATGAACGCGAGCGGCGCGATCTCGATGACACCGCTTTCGAGGTCCCGCTCGACCTTCTCCGGCGGCAGCACGTCGTAGAGCGCGTCGTAAAGCGGACGCAGGTAGGGATCGACTTTCTCGCGCATGTCGCCGGGCAGGAACCCGAGCCGCTCGCCCGCTTCCACCGCCGGCCGGGAAAGAATGATACGCTCGACGAGGCCGCGCTCGAGGCACTGCGCCGCGAACGCCACCGCAAGATACGTCTTGCCGGTGCCCGCCGGCCCGATGCCGAACACGAGGTCTGTGCTTTCGAGCGCCCGGATATAGGTGCTTTGCGCCGGCGTGCGCGCCTTCACGACCTTGCGCCGCGTCGCGATCTGCGCCTGCCCGTCGGCGGAAGGCGCATCCTGCTGTCGCGCATGGCGGATCATGCCGTCGAAATCTCCAGGTCCCACGTGGTCCCCCTTCGTCACGCGCTCGTAGAGGCGCTCAAGCACGTCTCGCGCGATCTCGCACGAGGTCTCGGGGCCTGACAGGATCACGACGTTGCCATGCGCATGCGCCTCGATGCCGAGACGATCCTCGATGAGCGCCAGATTGGCGTCGAACTCGCCGAGGAGGCGGGTGAGATGGCGGTTGTCCTCGAAGGGAACCACCACGCGCTTGCTTGGAATGGGAGATTTAGCCACTCGCCTCCGACCCACTGCCGTCTGGCCGCGCATTGCTGTCAATCGTCTCGTCTCCTGAGACTGCCCGGGGCGGAAGGGCGCCCCTCCCAACAAATCCTAGCATAGGAGCCAAAGGCGTCGAATCAACGCTGTACCCGCTCCTGGACCGTTAACAGGTTCATGATTATCCGCATATGACGCCCGAGAGACTGTTGGCTCCTGCCGCCCGGATCTCCACATCGACGATGCGCCGGACGAGCGCCGGATCGGCTTCCGCATGCACAAGTTGCAGATAGGGCGAGCGGCCGACGAGCTGCCCCGGGTGCCGCCCCGCCTTCTCGAACAGCACCGGCAACCGCCTGCCGACGAAGGTGCCGTTGAAACGCCGGAAGCCTGCATCGATCACCTCCTGCAGCCGTTCGAGACGTTCCCGCTTCACCTCTTCCGGGACCTGCCCGTCCATGGTCGAGGCCGGCGTGCCCGGCCGCGGGCTGTACTTGAACGAGAACGCGTGCGCGAAGTTCGCCTCTGCGACGAGCGCCAGCGTCGCCTCGAAATCCGCGTCCGTCTCGCCGGGGAACCCGACGATGATGTCCGTCGAGAGCGCAATGTCGGGCCGCGCCTCCCTGACCCGCCCGATGAGCGCGAGATACTCTGCCGCCGTATGCTTGCGGTTCATGGCCGCGAGCACGCGATCGGCACCGGCCTGGAACGGCAGGTGCAGATACGGCATCAGCTTCTCTTCGGTCGCGTGCGCCTGGATGAGATCGTCGCTCATGTCGCGCGGATGGCTCGTCGTGTAGCGGATCCGCTGCAGCCCCTCGATGGCCGCGAGATGACGGATCAGCCCTGCGAGCGTCGTAGGTGCGCCGTCCGGCCCATCGCCGTGATAGCCGTTCACGTTCTGGCCGAGCAGCGTGATCTCCGCGACGCCGCGGTCCACGAGACGCTGCGCTTCCTCGACGAGCGAGACCACCGGCCGCGAGAATTCCATGCCGCGCGTGTAGGGCACGACGCAGAACGTACAGAACTTGTCGCAGCCTTCCTGCACCGTGAGGAACGCGGACACGGCCTTCGCCGGCGCGCGGCTCGGCAGCGCCTGGAACTTGTCCTCGTCGGGAAACGCCGTTTCGACGAGCGCCGTCTCGCCGCCTCTGAGCCGGGCCAGCATCTCCGGCAAGCGGTGATAGATCTGCGGGCCGAGCACGAGATCGACC
>JAFKKW010000069.1 GCA_017304275.1 Hyphomicrobiales bacterium
GTGGTTACTTGTTTGCGGCGGCAGCCGCTGCCGCGCGGCGCTGAGCGACCTCGGCGGCGGATACCTCGCCCTCTTCCACCAGGGCGTTCACGCAGCCCGGCGCCAGCTTTGCACCGGCCTTTCGCATGCACGCCCGAAGCTCCGGCGTGCCGAGCTTGTGCAGATGGCAATGGTCGAAATAATCGTTCGCGCAGAGCTTCCGGACCTTCGCCCCGTACGCGGATGCGGTTGCCGGTGCGAGAAGGCAAGCGGCGACAACGATGGCGGCCGAACACACACGTAGCATTGCAGTCTCCTTCGTAAACCCGCGCCGCACCGCTGCGGCGCCGTCGCGCAACGGAAGCGGGTAATCCCCAAAAAATGCGGTAACCCGTTTTACTAATCCTTCCAATAACTCGCAGGTAATATAGTGAACCGGTTTGATAAAACCGAAGGGGGCGAATTGTTCCAGGGACCGAACGCCGCTGAGGCGCCGGGTGTGGCCGGGAAGCCGATGCCACGCCGCGCCTCGGCTGCTATAAGCCAGGGCCTGGGGGCGAATCGGCGCCGCGCGGCGCCGTCGCGCGTGCGTTCGCCCCGCACACGATGCAAGCCTCGAGGGGAGACGCCACCATGGTACTGAAAGCACCCGGCATTCTGACCTACATGCTGTCGGTCATCCTGACGGTGCTCGCGCTGGTCACATATTTCTTTGGCGCTGCAATTCCTTACGTTACCGGTCAAGAATTCTGGGTCCTCGTCGTCGCGCAGATCATTCTGATCTTCGGCTGCATCATGCGAGGGCTTTGAAGATCGACCGCCGCGGTTCCCCGAAGCATGCGGCACTGCACAAAAAAATCTGCGTGACCGAGGTCGTTATCCTGCAATGTGCCCATCTGTCGCGCGGCGTTCCAGGCTCTGGATATGGCGCGTGGGATTGCGCAGACTGCCCGTCATGATGACACGCAGATTCCCGTCTAGCCCTATTGCCGAACGCATGCGCCGGTCGGTTCGGGAGATCACCCTTGCGGTCGCCTTGACGCTAGCGGCACTCGTGTTCGTCGTGTCCGCGATTCAGCGGACGGGCGACGAAACGGTGTCGATCGCGACGCCGGACCAAGCCCCCGCGAACGCGCCGAACTAAAACGCCTAGCCATCCGCTGATGGTCGTCAGTCAGCGACAGGACGCAGCGGCTCGGCCTTGACCAGACCGCGCACCGAGTTCCCGACATAGACAGCCTCGGCCCGGGCGAGGTCGTCGAGCGTCAGCACGGCTTCCTCGGCTTTTCCGCTCGCGAGCAAGTCGTTGCGCAGCACACCGGGCAAGAGCCCGCTCGACAGCGGCGGCGTCAGAAGCTTTCCGTCTCGCGCTACGAAGATAGTCGTTCGGCTGCCCTCCGCCAGTTCGCCCCGCTCGTTGAGGTAGAGCACCTCGTCGGCCTTCTCCGTCTCGGCATAGTGTTGCCACTCGCGGTCATAAAGCTCGCGTCGCGTCGTCTTGTGGAACAGGAACGCGTTGCTGCTGTCGACGCGGCTGTCCGAGATAACGTAGCGCATCACCGATCCCGGCGGCTGCGCAGGCTGCTCTGCGGCCGAAACGGTGAGCGAGCCGTCCTCCGCCAGCAGCAGGCGTACGCGGAGCCGTTCGCCGGACCGCCCGGCAACGGCACTCGAAAGCGCGGTCAGCACCTTTGTCTCGTCGAACATAAAGCCAAAATAGGCAGCCGACGCCTGAAGCCGCTTCAGATGCCCGTCGAGCAGCCAGAATCCCGTCTCGGGCTCATGCAGCAGCGTCTCGATCAACGCGAAGCTCTTCGGCGGATCGGTGAGGAACTTCATCTTGAGCAGGCATTCGGCATACTCCTTGGCGCCGACGGAATCGTAGACGACACCCGATCCGATGCCCATCTCGCCGCGTCCGTCGCGAAAGATCACCGGCGTCCTGATGGCAACATTGAACAGCGCCGCGCCCGCGGGCGAGATGCTGCCGATGGCGCCGCAATAGACGCCGCGCGGCTCCGTCTCGTAGTCGCGGATCAGCTCCATGGCGCGGATCTTGGGAGCGCCGATCACCGACCCCGGCGGAAAGATCGCGCGGACGAGGTCGGCCAGCCCGACACCTTCCTTGAGCGTCGCGCGCACGCCAGACGTCATCTGGTGCAGCGTACGAAACGTCTCGACCGTGAACAGGTCGGTGACGCTGACGCTGCCCACCTCCGCGATGCGGCCGAGGTCGTTGCGCATCAGGTCGACGATCATCAGGTTTTCGGCCCGCTGCTTGACGTCGCTCGAGAGCACGCGGCGCGCGTCCGCATCGGCTTCCGGCGTCCCGGCGCGCGGCGCCGTTCCCTTCATCGGTCGCGTCGAGACCACGCGATCGTGCTTCTCGATGAACAGCTCCGGGCTCGCCGACAGCACCGTCACCTCGCCCGTGTCGACAATCCCCGCATAGGAAACGCGCTGGCGCTGGCGCATGTCGCGGTAGAACGTCAAAGGCGAGCCTTCGAGACGGAAGCGTGCTTTGAACGTGAGATTGAGCTGATAGATGTCGCCGGCGCGGATCTTGTCCTGCACCGCCGAGAAACGCGATTCGTACTCGGCCTGGCTCCAGGCGGTGGTGACCGAGGTGAACTGATAGGAGCCGCTGCGCGTGTGCGTCGCCAGCCAATGATCGACCTCGGGCTCGCTCATCTCCCGCGGCGCATCGTAGAGTCCGAACCAGAGCAACGGCACGTTGCGCCCTTCGGGAAGCAGCGCCCGGATCTTCGGCTCGAGCACATACCCGAGCTCATAGGCGAAGAAGCCGGCGGCATGCTGCCCGTCCGCCGTGCCGGCCTCGAGTCGGGAAAGCGCCTCCGGTACCTCCTCCGGCGTCCAGGCGGAAATGATCTCACGCGGCTCGGAGAAGAGGAGCGTCGGGCTGCCCCGGCCCGTGCTGTTGTCCAGGAGAACGAACGTCTCCTCGAGCCCAGCCCCCACGCGCGTCGTCTTGGCCGGCTTGGCTCGTTTCGGATCGTCTGCAGTCATTCGTTCAGGGTCTCGCCTGGAGAGAGGAAGCGCGGTTCGTATCCGCGACCTTATACGAAAGTTCCCGTTCGATGGGGCCGGACAGGCATGGAAAAAAAGCGCCATCCGGCCGACCGCCCGTGAGTAATCCAAGGCAGCGCGGGAGGCCATGCCCGAGTGGGGTTCACAAAGCCAAAAATCGTGCTATAGACCACGCCGAGCCGCCCCGCGGGCGGCTCTTTCGAACGGGCCGGTCCGGTACGGGACAAGGCGGCCCTGATCAGCCCCAAGACCACCAGGGTGGCCGGATCGTTCGAGACGACGTGACGAGGCTCGCAAGGCCTTGTCGGGTCGACATACGTGTCGGTATCGCGGGATGGAGCAGCCCGGTAGCTCGTCAGGCTCATAACCTGAAGGTCGTAGGTTCAAATCCTACTCCCGCAACCAACTTTACCGACTGCCTGGAATCGCTGGCGTTCGGTAAGCAACGGCCAAGGCGCTTCCCCGCAACCAACTTTACTTGCTGATCCGTACCGGACGGATCGGCGCCGGCCTTCGGGCCGTCCCCACCCTTTCCCGCACCCGCAAGCCGCAGGATTCCCGCAAGGTGTCCGGTGATGTCGACCGCGTAGGTTTTGCGGCCGTCCATTTCGCAGGGCGTGAGCGCAATCGCATCGATCAGGCCACGCAGAATCTCCGCGGCTTCCGTCCGGTGGGACGCCTCGTTCAGTGCCTCACGAAGCCGGCCAACCTCTTCCCTGTACCGTTCTCCCATCCGCGGATGGACCAGGACAGGCAGAGGTGCAGGCGCATTCGCAAGCAGCGATTCAAGTTCCTCCCGGCGCGCTTCCAGAGCCATCATCCGGTCCTTGACCTTGACCGCAGGCACGCCCGAGCAGATCGCGTCCACCATCCGCTCCTGCTCGCGGTCGATCTTGCCTAATTCAGCCCGCCAGCCCTCCTGCGAGGCGGACGCCTCCATGCGCAGCCGGTTCAGGTTCTTCGTGTATTCGGCGCAGAAGACCTCGATCAGCGCCGGGGCCATCAGGTGATGCTGAAGACCGGAAAGGATCGTCTCTTCGAGAACCTCGCCCCGGATGGCGGCCAGGTTGTTGCAGGTGCCCTTATTGCGCGCCGCTGCGCAGCCGAAATACGCCTGGCTGATCTTGATGAACCCGCCGCCGCAGCAGCCACATTTGAGAAGCCCGGAAAAGAGCGTGCGCGGGCGGCGGCGGTCCCAGAAGCCCGGTACCTTCTTTCCGTCCCCGCGGACACTGTCCTGCCGAATGGCAAGTGCGCCCTGGCGGGCCTTCACCCGATCCCAGAGCGCCTGCTCGACAATGCGCAGATGCGGAACCTCTTTCACGATCAGGGCGGACTCGGGATTATGGCGTGAAACCCGCTTTCCCGTATCCGGATCCTTGACATAGCGCAGCCGGTTCCAGATCAGCCGCCCGATGTAAAGTTCGTTGTTGAGGATGCCCGTCCCGCGCTCGCGGTTCCCGTGGATCGTGGACGGTCCCCAGCCTTTGCCCATCGGGCCCGGCACGCCTTCGGCGTTAAGTCGTTTGACGATCGCCTTTGAGGAGCGGCCGTCCGCGTACTCGGTGAAGATACGCCGCACGATTGCCGCCTGCGCTTCGTTGA
>JAFKKW010000070.1:0-2284 GCA_017304275.1 Hyphomicrobiales bacterium
GATCCGCGAGAAACGGGTCAGCTCGCCCCGGTCGCTCGGATGCGCCACGACCAGCGTGCCGTTGCTGACGACGCCGGAGAACGTAGAGCGCCATATGTCGAGCGAGCGAAGCCCGAGATCCTGGACGATCGGCGGCGCCGTCTCGCGCTCGCAGAACGGGGCGAGCATGGCGCCGGCATAGGCACTGGCGGCCTTGCCGAGCAGGTTCTTTTCCTGCTCGACGAGGTGAACGGCATAGCCGCGGTAGGCGAGCGTGTAGGCCTGCCACAGGCCGGCGATGCCGGCGCCGATGACGGAGATCCTGGGTCCTCTCATCTCCATGTGACTCCTCAACGGACGGCGCAGGTCGCGCCGTTCACACCTTCGGCTGCAGCCGCGACCTCGACGGTGATGCGGCGACGCTCAATCCCACTCAGGCTGCCGGCGAGATCGGGATGACGCGCAAGAATTTCCGGCGAGCCTGGCGCAAACTCCTGGGAACCAGCGGCACGAGCCGCATGACCCTTGCGACGATGCCCGGCAAGCGGCAACCCGTTGCGATGTAGATGGCGCATGACGCCACCTGGCTGACTGTTTTTAGAGCCTCCGCGCGTGGCGGCGATTAACGGATGTCAATAGTTTCGGCGATTTGCGTGCCGCCCCGCGCTTCCTAGATGCGAAGAGCGCGTTGACGTTGCATCTGTCCGCACATCGACGGACACGCCTGTAGGCGTGGGTCTCGCGTTGCTCATAGCGGCAGCGTTCGTACGCGCTCGCGGCAAAGGACCAACGCACTCGATGTCCGCGCTTGCCTGCCTAGGAATGGCGGGGAATGGTCGCCGAATTGCCCCCACTTGTCCGAGCGGCGACCAAACATGTGCGCGCCCAGCCCCTGTCGTTGATCCGATGTCTCGTTTCGGCGACACTCCTCGCGTGCCGGTTGGCAACCAGCACTTTCGAGCCTGAGCTGTCACCCGTATCATATACGAACGATGACAGACGATTTTGCAGTGTGCTGGAATGATCCGGGTCCAGTCTGATCATCGGAGCTACGCGTCCCGCGAACATCAGGAGTGACCGGTCGTGATCCCGCACGTCATCGCTTGCCCGCTCGGCGCGCTCGAAGGAAAGCCTCGGTCTGCTCCGCCATTCTTGACGGCGCCGTCCGCCGGAGCACACGAGTGAAGACGCCGCTCCGCTCCCCCCGCGAAACATCGCGGTCGCAATTCACGGTCTGGGACCTGGTCGCCATCCTATTCGTTCTCGGCGCCCTGGTGGTGCTCGCGGAGGCGAGCCGCGCCGTCATGCAGCCCCTGCCCGAGCAGGGCGCGAGCGTGATCGACCTCGCTCCGTCCGCATTGCCGGATTATGCGATCCGCACGTCGCTGCGCATGCTGGCGGCAATGGTTCTGTCGCTCGTCTTCACCTTCACCTATGCGACCTGGGCTGCCAAGAGCCGGCGCGCGGAACAGGTGCTGATCCCGCTACTCGACATTCTCCAGTCGGTGCCGATCCTCGGCTTCATCTCGGTCACAGTCGTCTTCTTCATGTCGCTCGCGCCCGGAAAGGTGCTGGGTGCCGAGCTGGCTGCGGTCTTCGCCATCTTCACCAGCCAGGCCTGGAACATGGCGTTCAGCTTCTATCAGTCGCTACGCACCGTGCCGAAAGAGCTCACCGAGGCGTCACGCTCGTTCCGGCTCAGCCCGTGGATGCGCTTCTGGAAGCTCGAGGCGCCGTTCGCCATGCCGGCGTTGGTCTGGAACATGATGATGTCGATGTCGGGCGGCTGGTTCTTCGTCGTCGCCTCCGAGGCCATCAGCGTCGGCAATACCACAGTGACGTTACCCGGCGTCGGCTCCTACATCGCGCTTGCCATCCAGCAACGTGACCTCGGCGCCATCGGCTGGGCCATCGTCGCCATGCTGGTCGTCATCCTGGTTTATGATCAGCTTCTGTTTCGACCGCTCGTGACCTGGGCCGACCGCTTCCGCTTCGAGCAGGAGGCCGGCGCAGAGCCACCTCACTCGTGGGTCCTGACCATGCTCCGCCGCTCGCAGGTCGTGTCGCGGGCGGTTGCGCCGCTCGCAACGGCGTGGAGATGGACCTATCGGGCGCCCGCGGAGCCAAGCAGGGCATCGTCAACCCCGTCCAGGACCGATGCGTGGCACGCGTGGCTCGACCGGCTCTGGCCGATCGCGATTGCGGCGGCCTGTCTCGGCGCGGGCTGGAAGGTCGTCACCTTCGTTCTGGCCGGCGTCACCCTGGAAGAAGTGGGCACCGCCGTTCTGCTCGGGACGGCCACCAT
>JAFKKW010000070.1:2351-6977 GCA_017304275.1 Hyphomicrobiales bacterium
CTGATCGCGCTCGCGAGCCTCATTTGGGTGCCGATCGGAGTCTGGCTCGGGCTGCGCCCCCGGGCCGCCCGCATCGCCCAGCCGATCGCCCAGTTCATGGCGGCCTTCCCGGCCAACCTCCTCTTTCCGCTCGCCGTCTCGGCAATCGTGGCGCTGCGGCTCAATCCGGACATCTGGCTGAGCCCGCTCATGATCCTCGGAACCCAATGGTATATCCTGTTCAACGTGATCGCTGGAGCCTCGACCATTCCGAGCGAGCTGCGCGACATCGGGAGCAATCTCCACGTCCGCGGCTGGCTATGGTGGCGGCGGATCGCGTTGCCGGCGGTGTTTCCTTTCTACATGACCGGCGCCATCACCGCCTCGGGCGGATCGTGGAATGCCAGCATCGTCGCCGAGATGGCGAGCTGGGGCGATACCACGCTCAAGGCCCATGGTCTCGGCGCCTACATCGCCGAGGCGACGGAGGCGGGCGACTTCCATCGCATCGTGCTCGGGATCGCCGTCATGAGCGCATTCGTCGTGCTCATCAACCGCGCCTTCTGGCGCCCGCTCTATGCGCTCGCCGAGCGCAAGTTCCGACTCGGCTGAAGGAGAGCCCCATGGACACCGCGCCCTTGCTCAACATCCACGACATCCGCAAGTCGTTCCGCAAGCCGGACGGCGGCGAGCTGCTCGTTCTCGACGGAATCGAGCTGACGCTGCGGGAGGGTGAGATCGTCGGCCTGCTCGGACGCTCGGGCTCCGGCAAGTCGACGCTACTGCGGCTCATCGCCGGCCTCTCCGCGCCTGCGGCGGGATCGGTCAGCTATCTGGGGCAGACGGTGACCGGGCCGCCGGCCGGCATCGCCATGGTGTTTCAGAGCTTCGCGTTGTTTCCGTGGCTGACCGTGCTCGAGAACGTGCAGCTCGGGCTCGAGGCCCTCGGCCTGGCGCCCGACGAGATCCGCCGACGCGCAATCGAGGCCATCGACCTGATCGGGCTCGACGGCTTCGAATCCGCCTATCCGCGCGAGTTGTCGGGCGGGATGCGCCAGCGCGTGGGCTTCGCGCGCGCGCTGGTGGTGCATCCCAATATCCTGCTTATGGACGAGCCGTTCTCGGCGCTCGACGTGCTGACGGCCGAGACGCTGCGCACCGACTTTCTCGACCTGTGGTCCGAAGGCCAGTTGCCGATCAAGGGCGTGATCCTGGTCACCCACAATATTGAGGAAGCCGTCCTGATGTGCGATCGCATCCTCGTCTTCGGCAGCAATCCGGGCCGCATTCTGAAGGAGATCAAGGTCGAGCTGCCGCACCCACGTGCGCGTCTCGATCCCGGCTTCCGCGATCTCGTTGAGCGCATCTATGTTGAGATGACGGTCCGCTCCGCCTCCGAGCATGCCGGCAAACGGGTCGAGCGATTTCCCGGCGCGGGCATCGGCACCATCCTGCCGCCGGTCTCATCGACTCTGCTGGCAGGCCTCCTCGAAGCCGTTGCAGGGCCGCCCTATGACGGCGAAGCCGATCTACCCGTCATCGCCGCCGCCTTGCATATGGAGATCGACGACCTATTCCCGGTGGCGGAGACGCTGCAAATGCTGCGGCTCGCCGAGGTGGTGGGCGGCGACATCCGCCTTACGTCGGAGGGGCGCCAGTTCGCAGGCGTCGACATCGACCAGCGCAAACGCCTCTTCGCGCAACACCTCGTAACCTACGTTGCGCTCGCGGCCCATATCCGGCGCGTGCTCGACGAACGGCCGAGCCATCGCGCGCCGTGGAGCCGGTTTGCGGACGAGCTCGAGGACTATATGTCTCCCGATGCCGCGCAGCAGACTTTGCGCGCCATCATTGACCTCGGCCGCTACGCCGAGGTTTTTGCCTACGACGACCACGCGCATGTGTTCAGCCTGGATAATCCGTGAGTGAGAGGCCCGGCATGAGGGACGTGAAGACGATTGTGGCTGCTCTCGATCTGGAGGCCGGCAGCGACGTCGTGTTGGGGCGGGCCATTCAGTTGGCGAGGGAGCATGGCGCCAGGCTTGTTGCGACTCACGTCATCGAGACGGACGCGCTGTCACATGCCGCTGCCCTGTCGGAGCGTGGCGAGACTACCCTCAAGGAGAGCCTGCGCCGACAGGCCCACGCGGCGATTTCAGCTCTTCTGTCCGAAGGTGGGCCCGTATCCGCCGATGTGGAGGTCTCCTTTGGAGCCCCGCATACCGTCATTACCTCGATGGCCAATGAGCGCGACGCGGATCTCGTCGTAATCGGGCCGGGCAAAGGTCATTCGCTACGCGAGAAAGTCCTGGGCTCCACGGCAGACAGGATCATCAGGACGGCACCTGCACCGGTTCTCGTGGTGCGGAATCGACCGACGGGATCTTATCGCCGCGTGGCGGGCGCGGTCGATTTCTCGCCGCAGTCCGCAGCGGCCGTGAAGGACGCACGCAGACTGGTCCCCGCGGCACGATTTGAGCTCGTGCACGCGTTCTCGATACCGTTCACCTTCGAGCAGGCCATGCTGCGCGCCGGGACGTCCCAGGCGGAGATGGACGCCTATCGCTCGGCAAAGGCGGACCGAGCGCGTCAGGATCTTTGGCAATTTGCGCGCGATGTCCTAGGTGCTCAGAAGATCGGGACGCATTTCCTCGAGGGTGAGCCTGGCCCGGCTTTGGTGCGCCTTGCGAAAAGCGGCGACATCGACCTCCTGGCGTTGGGTCCGAACGGTCGCGGTGTCGTTCTGCAGACCCTTCTCGGCAGCGTGACGCAGCGGGTGCTCAGAGAAGCCGCCTGTGACGTCCTGGTGGCAAGGATTCCAGGCTGAGCGCGCCAACCGGTGGGCGCTCCGCGGCCCTCTCAGAAATTGATGAGTCCACCCACGCTTACGAAATCGGCGTCCTCGAGATCGGTGGCTGCGGGTGCGAGGGACGGTCCGCTAAGCTCAGCCTCATAGTGCTGAACCTTTACGTAGACCATCATCGCCGCCGCGTCGATCTCCTGGGCAATGCCACCGCCGAACCGGTCGAACGTGCTCGACGTCGCGCCGAGCGCAAGCGCGGCCGGGCCGAGCTGGTCGCTGTAACGGGCAAAGTCGCCATACACGATGGTGGCGCCGAGCGGCGTCCAGGCGCGACGGATGCCGGCCTTGACGTACCAATGCTCGCCGTTCTCTGCGCGCTTGCCGTTCAGGAGCAGCGTGTCGTTGTTGTCCTCATGCCCGTAGGCGGCATGGACGAAAAGCCCGGTCGCGAGGTGTTGCGCATAGCCTCCGACCTGGAAGAACTGCGTATCCTTTTGCGACGATACGGCCGCGCCCGTCGTGACCTCGTCGCGCATCTCCGAGTAGCCGACGCCAAGGGCGAGCTTGAAGCCTGCAACCTCGCCGGCGTAGCGGCCAGCAACCTCCCAGAAGTCGTCCTGGCCCCAAGACGCCGAGAGGGAGACTCCGGCGATGGTCGGTGTGTCATAACGCACTCCGTTCATCACGATGCCGTTGCAGTCGCCGCCCAGCGGCAGCGACTGCGCGTAGCAGAACGCGAGCTGGCCCCAGGTGAGCCCGGGGGGATTGAGATCGCCGCCGGAGCGGATCGTGAACTGCGGGAAGCCGGCCAGGAACGTATAGTTGTCGATGATCTGCGTGCCGGAGAGATCGGTGAACATGGCCGCGCTCTTGGCGGCGTGGGCGAGCTTGCCGACCGAGACCTTGCCGAGATCCTCGCTCTGCAGATACCAGAACGCCATCTGCGCGCCGAGGCTGTCGTTCTTGGTATCGTTGGCCTGATTGATGGCGCCGGGCCCGCCCGTGAACGCGTTGCCCGTGAGATCCTGGATGCGTAGCATGTAGCCGGCCGTCCAGCCCGGCATGACGATGGCCTGGCCGTTGACCTTGAAATGGGACGTTTGCGTCGGGCCCAGACCGTGAATGTAGGCGTTGCTCTCGCCGCCATCGTCCCAGGCCGTGATCTCCTGGGCCACGTAGCCCGAGATGGTGAGCGAGACCTTGCGGTTGCCCTTGCGCGCCGCCGTGGCTTCCAGCTCGGCGAGCCGCTCCTCAAGGTCGGCGCAGCAGGTGCCGCCGAGGTCTGCCGCCGTCGCGACCGAGACCGCCGCGGCAGCGAGCCCGAATAGTGCAGCCGTTCCTGCCAGGACCAGCCTAGAGGCTGCCGATGCGCGATGTCTCATCCGCGAGGTCCCTTTTCAAATTGATTGTATCCGTAAGCGGATCACTCGACTCATTATCTTGTTTTTCATTATGGCTGAACTCGCTTTCGGCTGTTTGCCGTCGGTCAAGTCCGAAAAAAAGTCATTGGCCTGACCTGGGTCAGCGTGGCATCGCCCGGCTCACCTTGGGCCGGGGATGAGAGCCACATTCTCTGGTGTGCTCGCGCCATGGGCGTCGACATCGTGAAACTCATCGACCGATACCGGCGTCGGCAAACGGCATTGCGACGCGCACGATCGGCCTGCTGCGCTCGCATATCGCTGCTCGCTGATGCGTGGCCACGCTTCAGCCCGGAGGCACCGCGTCGAGCTGGGATTCGAGCATATGGCGCAGCGCGGCCAAGCCCGGATCGGGCGCGCTGCGGCAGCTCGACATGAGGCCCAGCCATTGCGCATCGTCCGCCGAGATGATGAAGCGGCCGA
>JAFKKW010000071.1 GCA_017304275.1 Hyphomicrobiales bacterium
GGTGCACGACATCGGGCTCGCGCTTTCGCCCATGGCGTACTTCGCCCAGTTCGAGCTCAACGTCGAAGGCGTCGCCATGGTCACCGCGTCCCACAACGACAACGGCTGGACCGGCATCAAGATGGGCCTCGCGCGCCCGTTGACCTTCGGCCCCGAGGAGATGAGCCGCCTGAAAGAGATCGTGCTCAACGGTGAGTTCAAAGCCCAGAAGGGCGGACGCTACATCTTCGTGCCCGACCTCGCCGAGCGCTACATGAAGGACCTCGCCGACCGCCCGAAGCTCAAGCACCCGCTGAAGGTCGTCGCCGCCTGCGGTAACGGCACCGCGGGTGCGTTCGCCCCGAAGGTGCTCGAAGCCATCGGCTGCGAGGTCGTCCCTCTCGACGCCGAGCTGGACCACAGCTTCCCGCGCTACAACCCGAACCCCGAGGACATGGAGATGCTGCACGCCATCGCGGACGCGGTGGTGAAGCACAAGGCCGACGTCGGTCTCGGCTTCGATGGCGACGGCGACCGCTGCGGCGTGGTCGACAACGAGGGCCACGAGATCTTCGCCGACACCGTGGGCGTCATGCTCGCGCGCGACATCTCCGCCATTCACAAGAACCCGGTCTTCGTCGCCGACGTGAAATCGACCGGCCTCTTCATGACCGACCCCGTGCTGCAGGAAGCCGGCGCCAAGACGCTCTACTGGAAAACCGGCCATTCCTACATGAAGCGCTACACCTTCGAGCAGAAGGCCCTCGTCGGCTTCGAGAAGAGCGGGCATTTCTTCTTCCAGCCGCCGCTCGGCCGCGGCTACGACGATGGTCTCGTATCGGCCATTGCCGTCTGCGACATGCTCGACCGCGCGCACGGCAAGACGCTTGCCGACCTGAAGCGCGCGCTGCCCAAGACCTACCAGTCGCCGACCATGTCGCCCCACTGCGACGACGAGAAGAAATACGGCGTGGTCGAGCAGGTCGTCGCCGACTACGAGGCCCTGGCAAAAAACGGCGGCACCGTCGCCGGCCAGAAGATCCGCGATCTCGTTACCGTCAACGGCGTACGCGTGACGTTGGAGGACGGCACCTGGGGTCTCGTGCGCGCCTCCTCGAACAAGCCGGAACTGGTGATCGTCGTCGAAAGTCCGGTCTCGGAGGAGAACAAGATCGCCATCTTCCGCGACATCGAGGCCCGCCTCGCGAAGTTCCCCGAGGTCGGCGAATACAATCAGAAGATCTGAGTACCGCGCACACAGTCCCTGGGTCCCGGCTCTGCGCTCAGGCGTACGCCTTCGCTTGGCCGGATGACAGACGGTGCGATCCGCTCTGCTCTCCTTGTCATCCCGGCCGCGCGTAGCGCGAGCTGGGACCCAGGGGCCAAGCCCGCAACGCTTAAAGTGTCGACAGGAACAGGCGCACGGCGACAAAGGCAAGGAAGGCAGCGAACACGAGCTCGAGCTTGCGCCGCGAGATGCCATGCGCCACGCGCACGCCGAGCGGAGCCGCAAGCACGCTTCCCGGAACGATGAGTGCCGCGCCGAACAGATTGGCGAAACCGAGCGAGCCAGGTGGCAACAAGGCATTGCCCCAGCCGGCCCACACGTAGCCGATCAGCCCCGGGATAGCGATCAGCGGGCCGAACCCGCTCGAGGTCGCAACCGCGTTGAGGATCGGCCATCCGCACAGCGTGAACAGCGTCACCAGGAACATCCCGCCGCCGATGCTCATGAGCGTCGACACGACGCCGATCGCAAACGCGACCAGCAGCACCCAGCCGGACTCGGGCAACCGGTCTGCGATCCGCCAGTCCTCCCGTCCCAGCGCCATTTTGATGGCGAACGCGCTTCCGCAAACGATCCAGACCCACTTGAGCGGCGTGCTCGAGATGCTCGAGACCAGCAGGATGCCGACCAGCACGCCCGCGACGACGAACGGCCCCAGCCGCTTCACGACCGCCGTATCGACGGCGCCTTTCTTCAGATGCGACCGGAACGACGAAAGCGCCGTCGGCACGATGACCGCAAACGACGTGCCGAGCACCAGGTGCATGCGGATGCTGTCGGGCACGCCCAGCAGCGTGAAGGTTTCGAACAGCACGGGAACCAGGATTCCACCGCCGCCGATGCCGAGTAGCCCGGCGAGAAATCCCGTCACCACGCCTGCCGCCAGCAGCGCGAGCACGAGCCAGACGAGCTCCCCACCGGCGAACGCTTCTGTCATGGAAAGAGCGCTCCTACTCCGCCGCGACGGAGCGGGACAGGGAGTGTGGCGGCGCGCGCCCGTCCGCAAGCGTCATCGCATCGAGCAGCACGTCGATACCAGGGCCCTCGCCCACCCCGTGCTCCGACAGGTGCCGCCGGAACAGCCGCGCCCGCGGCTGACCGTGATAGAGCCCGAGCACATGCCGCGTGATGGAGTTGAGCCGCCCTCCCTGCGCGAGATGAGCGCGGACGTAGGGCACCAGCCGCTCCAGAACCTCGCCGCGCGAAAGCGACGGTTCCGCCGATCCGAACAACGCCTGGTCGACGCCCGCCAGCAGGTACGGCGTCTGATACGCGGCGCGCCCGAGCATCACACCGTCCACGTGCGCGAGATGCGCCGCGCTGGCCTCGATTGTCTCGATGCCGCCATTGAGCACGATCGTGAGATCCGGCCGTGCCGCCTTGAGCCGGTAGACGCGCGCGTAATCGAGCGGCGGGACCTCCCGGTTCTCCTTGGGCGAAAGACCATCGAGCCACGCCTTGCGCGCATGCACGATGAAAATGCGGACGCCCGCATCCGCGACCGTGGCGATGAAGCGCGAGAGATCCGCTTCGCTGTCCTGGTGGTCAATCCCGATCCGGCACTTCACCGTCACGGGAACGCGCACCTGCGCCGCCATTGCGGCCACGCACGCCGCAACCAGCTCCGGTTCCGCCATCAGGCACGCCCCGAACCGCCCCTCCTGCACGCGGTTCGACGGGCAGCCCACATTGAGGTTGATCTCGTCATAGCCTGCGGCTTCGCCGATGGCGGCCGCCTGGGCAAGCTTAGCCGGATCCGATCCCCCGAGTTGCAGGGCCAGCGGCCGCTCTGCCTCGTCGAATCCGAGCAGGCGTGCACGATCGCCATGAATAACGGCCTCCGCCGTCACCATCTCGGTATAGAGCCGCGCGTGCCGCGTCATGAGGCGATGGAACGTCCGGCAATGCCGGTCCGTCCAATCCATCATGGGTGCCACGCAGAACCTATGCGATTGAGATTGCACGGATTTCCCTATCAATGCAGGCACGGGACAAGACTTGTCCCGGCAAACCTGCATTTGTTCTCAACGCGACGCAACGTGTCGTTGCGTCCTCGCCGGCGTCGCTGCGAAATCACGGGCTAGGACACAGGCGCTCTCTTCTGGCTAATGGAGAGCGCAGGTCCGCCGCAAGCGCCAAAACGCCTCGCCACGACGGCGGCAACTCTCCTTGGCAAAGCAGTAAGACCTTGCTCCGGGGATCGCAAAGCCACGCTCAACGCGCGCCGCTGTCTGAAAACCTATAGCGGATCTCTTCCACCCAAATAAACATCGAGGGCGAGCATTTGCTCGCCCTCGATGGCCACGGTGTTTATACGAGGCGCGGAAAGCGGCTTGCTATCCAGCCGCCATTAGTCCAATGCCGGCGGCAGCGATCGCAATGCCCGCAAGACGCGCAACGACGTTAGCCGCAGGAACCCATTGCCCAAGCGCGAACCTCATCCCGATGCCCGCGAGGTGGAGCAGCGCCGTCGCCAGCAGGAAACCCGCCCAATAGGTAAGCATGGAGGCATCGACCGGCATCTCCGCCCCATGCGCAAAACCATGGAACACGGCAAAGAAGCCGACGAGCGCCATGCCGGCGAGAAGCGGCAGCGGCATCTGCAGCGCGACGGCCAAGCCCAGCGTGACGACCGACAACGCGATGCCGATTTCGACGAACGGAAGATGGAAATTCGCCATTGCCAGCATCGCCCCGACCGACATCATGCCCATGAACGCCGCCGGGAAGGCCCACAGCGAACCGGTCCCCAATCGCTTGCCGACCAACGCAGCCAACATGCCGACCGAGACCATGGCCAGGATGTGATCCATGCCGCCGAACGGATGCAGGAAACCATGCGCGAAGCCCCCGCTTTCGCCATGCCCGACGTGGGCTGCGGCCGGGAGCGATGTCGCAACCACGACGAGAAGGGCGCCGGGTAGTGACTGAACGAACGATCGTCTAAGCATATGTCCTCTCATGTTCTGATCTTGTCGGAAGGCCGGAGATGCCTCAACGCCGGTTGTCGCGACGTGCGATATCGTCCCGCCATGCTCTGTGGCCGCCCCGCTAGTCGGCTTGCTTGATCTCCTCGCGCATCATGGCGAACAGCCTTCGCTCGAGCTCTCCGTATCCCGGTAGCGCGAGCAGCTCCTCCTTTTGCTGGGATCGACGGCCTTTCTTGAAATCGAGGGTGATATCCGCCTTCACCCGCCCAGGCTGGCGCGTGAAGAAGATGATGCGGTCGGCGAGATAGATCGCCTCCTCGATGTCGTGCGTGATGGCAACGACCGTCTTCTGCTCGCGCTCGATCAGCTCGATCATCAGCTCCTGCATTTCCCAGCGCACCTGCGCATCGAGCGCGCCGAACGG
>JAFKKW010000072.1 GCA_017304275.1 Hyphomicrobiales bacterium
GCACGCCCGTCTGCTCCTGCTTCTCGGTCGTGTCGGCCTTCCAGCCGGAATCCGCGAGCGCCTGATCGGCGGCGGCAACCGCATAGATGATGAAGTCGTCGACCTTGCGCTGCTCCTTGGGCTCCATCCAATCGTCAGGATTGAACTTGCCCTCGGAGGTATCGCCGCGCGGCACGAAATTGGCGATCTGGCAGGAGAGATCGGAGACCTCGAACTCCTCGATGCGCCGCGCCCCGCTCTTGCCGGCGAGCAGGTTGGACCAAGCGGTCTCGACCCCGCAGCCCACCGGCGAGACAAGACCAAGCCCAGTGATGACGACGCGGCGGAGGGATCTCATATCGGTTCCATCGGTGATGAGGAGCCCCGCCAATGCCCTGGCTTGATCCGCCTTGAACCTGCGGGTCCGTTTCCGGCTGGCCGGCGGACAGGCCACCAACACAGCTTCTGCTTACGAGGCAAGCCCGAACGGTACCTGCCCGACCTTCGGGACGCGCGCATGGCGTCCCGATCCGCGGACCGTTCGAACCGTCCGACCTCAGGCCGCCGTGGCGTTCTTTTCGAGGAACTTCACAGCGTCGCCGACGGTCAGAATGTGCTCGGCGGCGTCGTCCGGGATCTCGCACCCGAACTCCTCCTCGAACGCCATCACCAGCTCGACCGTATCCAGGCTGTCAGCGCCAAGATCGTCGATGAAGCTGGCGTTCTCCGTGACCTTGTCGGCCTCGACGCCAAGATGCTCAACAACGATCTTCTTCACGCGCTCTGCGACATCGCTCATCGTCTTCCCTCGTGTCCCTGCTATCTTCTGCTTGCTTTTCGTCTTCTCGGGTCCCGTCGTTCACCGGGACGCTCTCGAGTTCCTTGGGTCGCGCTCACATTTCCGCAAGCACTCTCAAAGTCAACATCCGGTCTCGTCCCAGGTGCTGGCGGCGGCCTCAAGGGCGTCTCCCGGACGACACGCGTGAGCGTTGATCGTTAGGGCTTTTCCCAGAGCGGCGCAGCAAAAAAACGAGGCTCGTTAACACATCTCCCTAGGCTTGGCCAGCGCCGCATCCCCTCTTGAGAGGGGGCGACACATTGCCCTCGGTCCCCGGTTCGCTAGAGCACAGCGGCACTTAACCAAATCCGGCTCCGGCGCAGAGCGGGGTCCTTACACCATGGCCATGCCGCCGTTCACGTGCAGCGTCTGCCCGGTCATGTATCCGGCCTCGGTGCTCGCGAGATAAACCGCCGCCGCAGCAATGTCGTCGGGCGTACCGAAGCGCTGGGCCGGAATATGCTGTGAGATCTCGGCCTTCTGCTTGTCGTTCAGGGCATCGGTCATGGCGGTCGCGATGAAGCCCGGGGCGATGCTGTTGGCGGTAATGCCGCGGTTGGCGACCTCGCGGGCGAGCGACTTGGTCATGCCGATCATGCCGGCCTTGGAGGCGGCATAGTTGCCCTGGCCTGGATTGCCGATGATGCCCGACACCGACGAAATGTTGATGATGCGGCCGTAGCCGGTCTTCGAGCGCAGCATGTGGCGCGCGGCGGCACGCGACAGCATGAACGTAGACGTGAGGTTGACGGCGATGACGTCGTCCCACTGCTCGTCCTTCATCACCATGAACAGGTTGTCCTTGGTGAGGCCCGCGTTGTTGACGAGGATGTCGAGGCGACCGAGCTTGGCGACGGCCTCGTCGATCAGCTTGGCGACGGCGGCTTTGTCCGCGAGATCGCAAGGCACGACATGGACGCGCTCGCCGAGCTCCTTGGCCAACGCCTCGAGCTTGGCGACCTGGCGCCCGGAGACGGCGACCTCGGCGCCGGCCTTGTGGAAGGCGCGCGCGATGCCCTCGCCGATGCCGCCGGTCGCTCCGGTGATCAGCGCCTTCTTGCCGGTCAAATCGAACATCTTGTCATGATCCTTTTCAGCCAATGGGTGAGCGGCGGATGATCAGCCGAGCTTCGGCAGCGCGGCCTCGATGTCGGCGGGTGTGCCGATGCTCGAGGCTTCGAGCGACTTCTCGATACGCTTGGCGAGGCCCGCCAGGACCTTTCCGGAACCGATCTCGAAGACCTCCGTGATGCCATTGGCGGCCAAGAATCCCACGCACTCGCGCCAGCGTACGGTGCCGGTGACCTGCTCGACCAGAAGGCGGCGGATCTCGCCCGGATCGCTCACGGCGCCGGCGACGACGTTGGCGACGACGGGCACCACGGGCGTGTTGATCGTCACCTTCGAGAGCGCATCCGCCATGGCGTCGGCGGCGGGCTGCATCAGCGCGCAATGGAACGGCGCGGAGACGGGGAGCGGCACGGCGCGGCGCACGCCGTGCGCTTTGCCGATCTCGGCCACGCGATCGATGGCGGCCTTGGACCCCGACAGCACGACCTGCGTCGGCTCATTGTCGTTGGCGACCTGACAGACGTCGCCTTGCGCGGCCTCCGTGGCAACCTTCTCCGCCACGTCGACGCCGACGCCGAGCAGCGCGACCATGGCACCCTGACCGACCGGCACCGCCTTCTGCATTGCCTGGCCGCGCAGCTTCAGGAGGCGCGCGGTGTCGGTGAGCGAGAACGCGCCTGCCGCGGCGAGCGCGGAATATTCGCCCAGCGAATGGCCGGCGACGTACTTCACAGTATCGGCGAGCTTAATGCCGCGCTCGCGCTCGAGCACGCGGATCACGGCCATCGACACCGCCATCAGCGCCGGCTGCGCGTTCTCGGTCAGCGTCAGCGTCTCCTTGGGGCCTTCCCACATTATGGTGGAGAGCTTCTGGCCCAGCGCGTCGTCGACCTCGTCGAAGACCTCGCGGGCGGCGGTGAACGTCTCGGCCAGCTCGCGGCCCATGCCGACGTCCTGGCTACCTTGTCCGGGAAATATGAATGCGCGTGCCAAGGTCGTCCTCTTTGGATTAATCTTCTTGATCCGTGATGGCGTCCGGCTGCCCGGAGACGTGCGATCATCCGGGCGCTTTCGACATGGCCGCCGCGAGCTTGTCAAGAGCCGTGGGAACAGCCGGCCTTTTTCAAATGTGCTTTGTTCCATAGAATTCGCGCTCGTCTCGAAGCTTATCGCTTGCTCAGGAGGTTCCTGCCATGACTGGTCCCGTTTCCACTCGCCCGCCGTTCGCCACGCCCGCCGATGAGGCACGCCGCGGGCTCGTCCATCATGCGATCGTCTTCGGTGTGGTCGTGTTTCTGCTCGCCCTTCTCAACGTTTACGTCGGCAAGCCCTATTGGGTGGAATGGGTCTTCCTGGGCTGGGGCGCAGGTCTTGCGCTTCATGCCTGGCTTGCGCTGAGGCGCTGAGCGGGACCGCGCCGTCGTGCGGGGGAGACGGATGGTCTGGATTGTCGTCGCTACGGCCGTCGCGATCGCGGCCTATATCGCCGCGTGGCAGTGGGACCTGCTGCCACGCGAGGTGATCGCGGCCGGCACGGTCACGACGAGCGACGGCAAGGTTCTGAAAACCCGTCAGTTTTATCGCTCGTCGCGGCGCGACACGCATAAATCGCCGGCGCCGGGCCGGGTCGTGAAAGAGGCCGTGTGGGAGGTTCAGCTTCCGAGCGGGCGCTGGATCGACTGCGACGGGGACGACTGCAAGGCGGCTGCCGAGCGGGCGATGAACTGACGGCCGGCCTGCGTTAACCGTCTTCCCCCTTGCCGGCGGGCGGAAAACCCGTATAAGTCGCGCCGTCACGCACTTCGGTTGGAGGCTGAACGGGGCCGCGGAGCTGATATTCCAGCTCGGCGGCAAGGTGTTTTGGGGTTTTCTCCCTCGCGCATCTGTCCCCCGGTGTCTCCGCTCTTTGGGTGCCTTTGGGCCTTCCGGGCCCATAAGGGGCTTTGCGCCGAAGGATGACCCGCCAGCCTGAGCTTGCGGACACACAAACGGAAAGGTCCCACATGCCCCTTTACGAGCATGTCTTCCTGGCGCGCCAGGACGTCTCGCAACAGCAGGTCGAGACGCTTACGAAGGAATTCACCGACGTCATCACCGAAGGCGGTGGCAAGGTCACCAAGACCGAATACTGGGGCCTCAAGGGTCTCGCCTACAAGATCAAGAAGAGCCGCAAGGCGCACTACTCGCTGCTCAACATCGAGGCGCCGTCGGCGGCGATCGCCGAGATGGAGCGCCGGATGGGTCTTTCGACCGACATCCTGCGCTTCCTGACGCTGCGCGTCGACGAGCTCGAGACCGAGCCGTCGGTCATGATGCGCAAGCAGGATCGCGACGAGCGCGGCGGTGATCGCGGCGGCTTCCGCGGTGGCGATTGTGGCGGCTTCCGTGGCGGCGACCGCGGCGGGTTCCGCGGCGGCTTCGGTGGCGGCGGCGGCGGCGAAGGCGGCTCCACGTTCCGGTCGCGTCCTCCCCGCGAGGGCGGTGATTCGCGCCCGCCGCGCGACGGCGACCGCGGCCCGCGTCCGCCGCGTCCCGCGTTCAGAGACAACAAGCCGGATGGCGGCAACACGGGCTCGGAGGGCTAAATCATGGCTGAGATTCAAGAGATCGCCGCCCGCCGGCCGTTCCATCGCCGCCGCAAGACCTGCCCATTCTCGGGCGATCAGGCGCCGAAAATCGATTACAAGGACGTGCGCACGCTCGGCCGTTACATCTTGCTGAAGTAAGTCAGGCCTGGGTTTCTTCACTTTGGTTGGATGAGCGGGGCCAGGATCTGGCTCGCTCACCCTAACCGCATCGGATGCGGGACAGCTACGCATGAGAACGACCTATCTGGTAGGAGCCGGACTCGGCTTGGTTGCGGCGGTGGTTTTCGCCTCCGCGACCACGGGGCCGATGCTTGCCCGCCTGCTGCTGATGTTCATCACGCCGCTTCCGATCGCGCTTGCGGGACTCGGCTGGGGATGGCGCGCGGCGATGTTGGCCGGCGTGACCGGCAGCGCGCTCATTCTCGCTTTCACGAGTCCGGCCGTCGCGCTGGCGTTCGCGATCACGCAAGCGGCGCCGATGGTATTGCTCACCTATCTCGCGCTCCTGAGCCGCCCCATCGCCGGGAGCGGCGTTTCCGAAGGCGGCGACGTCGCCACGGTGGAGTGGTACCCGGTCGGCAGGATCGTCTTGTGGTCCGCAGTGCTGGCGGGATTGATGGCCGTCGCCATGCTGATGATCATCGGTGGCGACCTCGAGACATTGCGGCGCACGCTCGGCGATTTCATCAAGACGACGTTCGAGGCCGGACTTGCGCAGACTGACGGCAAGGCGCAGTTCAGCGAGGCGGAGATTGCGGCGATCTCGGAGATCGCCCTCAGCGTGCTGCCCGGTGCGTCCGCCATGTCGTGGATGGGGAGCCTGCTGTTCAACCTCTGGCTCGCGGGGCGGGTGACCAACGCGTCCGGCCAGCTCGGGCGGCCGTGGCCGGATCTCGCCGCCCTCACCTTTCCGGCCGGCACGCCGCTCGCGTTTGGTGTCACGCTGCTCGCGACTATGCTCGCAGGCTATCCGGGTCTCGCGGCCGCGGCCTTCGCGGGCGGGCTGTTCCTCGCCTACCTGCTGCTCGGCCTCGCCATCCTGCACTACACGACGCGCGGTCAGCCGTGGCGCCCGATCGCGCTCTGGCTGCTCTACGGCACGCTGCTCGTCGTCAACATCTGGATCGCGATCGTCATCGTCCTGCTCGGGCTCGCGGA
>JAFKKW010000073.1 GCA_017304275.1 Hyphomicrobiales bacterium
CTCTACTGGCTGAATCCGGTGGTCCTCAAGGAAATATTCAACTCCGCCCACATGGAGGCGATCCTGCTACCGTTCGTGCTGCTCGCGCTGTTGCTGACAGCCAAGCGCCGGCCATTGTGGGCGACGGCATCTCTTGGCGTTGCGGCAGGCGTCAAATTCTGGCCTGTCATCCTCGCGCCAGTCGTATTGCGAACTCTCTGGAGCCACCCCTTTAGACTGGCCGTAGGCACAGCGATCCTCGGCAGCCTTATGGCGCTATGGCTTGCGCCAATGTTGCTCGACGGCGTTGGGCAGACCTCGGGACTGGTCGCTTATGTCGACCGGTGGCAGACCAACAGCGCGCTATTTCCAGTGATTGAAGGCTCCGTATCCGCATTTCAGGATTGGATCGGCCTTACGAAACTTCCGCCCGGCCCACTCGCGCGCGGTATCATTGCGGCAGTTCTCGTCGGTCTGGCGTCCGTCCTGGCGTACAGTCCCATCCATGGGGCGCGCGATCTTGTTGCGAGATCCGCCGCTATTGTGGGCACGCTGGTCGTGCTCTCGCCGGCCCAGTTCCCCTGGTACACCGTATGGATGGCGCCATTCCTGGCATTTCATGCCTATCCGGCATTTCTGCTGCTCACGGCACTCATCCCAATTTACTACGCGCTGTTCCACTTTGTTGCGCGCCACCAGGGCGCGCTCTTCAACGACTACATCGTCTGGATCATTTGGGCCCCTGTGCTTGCTACAGCGATCGCGACCGCTGTGATGGGTGCAATCGCATCACGATCGACGCGCATTTCCAGCCTTACGCCGGGGGAGGCGTAAATGCTTCATGGTCAGCGGATCGGCGTGGTCATCCCCGCTTTGAATGAGGAAGAGGGAATCGGCTGCGTCCTCCATGATATCCCCCAATGGGTCGACGAAATCGTCGTGGCGGACAACGGGTCCACGGATGAAACCATCACCGTATCAGAAGCGGCCGGCGCGCGTGCGGTCGTCGAAACCGAGCGCGGATACGGCGCGGCATGCCAGAAGGGTCTCCACGTACTGGGGCCAATCGACATCGTCGTCTTCCTGGATGCGGACTACAGCGACAATCCTCTCGAGATGCGGCTTCTGGTGGAGCCGATAGCCTTGGGGAAAGCAGATTTTGTGATCGGCTCCCGCGTGACTGGACATGCCGAAAGCGGTGCCCTGCTTCCGCAGCAGCGCTTCGGCAACTGGCTCGCGTGTCTGCTGATGCGGCGCTTGTTCAAGGCGAACTACACCGACCTCGGGCCATTTCGGGCCATCCGCAAGGAGGCCTTGGATGGCCTGGCCATGCAGGATCGGGCGTTCGGCTGGACGGTCGAAATGCAGATCAAGGCTGCGCGATGCGGACTGCGCAGCTTCGAGGTTCCGGTCAGCTATCGTCGGCGGATAGGCATATCGAAAATTTCCGGAACGCTTCGCGGATCGATTTTGGCAGGCACTACGATTCTGAAGGTCATTGGCCGGTCGGTTGGGTCGATGCCTGCAATTGCGACTGAGCGCGAGCGCGTCTGATGCGACGTGCTGGACGACAGCGCGTCTTAACCGCGGTGTCCCCGGACGTAAGCGGCGGTAATGTCGCTTCGAGGTGCTTCAAGCAGGCGCCGACATTGATCGAATTCAATCAGCGTCCCTGCACGATTCTGAACCCAGAAGAGAGCGGCGTAGTTCGCGATGCGCCGAGCCTGGGCCAGATTGTGCGTCACGATGACGACGGTATAGCGCCCCCGTAACGAAGCTATGAGATCCTCAACGATACCGGACGACAGCGGGTCCAGGGCGCTGCACGGCTCGTCCATCAGGAGAATGGAAGGCTCGAGAGCAACGGCTCGCGCAATGCAAAGCCGCTGCTGTTGTCCTCCGGAAAGAGTGAGAGCAGGCGAATCTAAGCGATCCCTGACCTCGGCCCAAAGGCCGACATCCCTCAAGGCCCTTTCGATGCGCTCGTCGAGTTCGGAACGGCGCGACATCCCGTGCTCGCGAAGCGGCATTTCGATATTGCGCCGGATGGACAGCGGGAACGGATTTGGACGCTGAAAGATCATACCGACCCGGCGTCGAAGGCCTTGCACGTTCACGTCCACGCCGTGGATGTCCTCGCCATCAATCCTTATGCGACCTGCGAGACGGCACCCCGGAATAAGATCGGTCAGACGATTGAGGCTCGAAAGCAGACTTGTCTTGCCGCATCCCGAAGGACCGATGAGCGCCGTGATGCAGCCGCCATCGATGTCGAGGGACACGTTCTCCAGAGCGGTCTTTCCGGAGTAACTGGGGCTGAGCCCTTCAACGCTGATGAGCGTCTTTGGCACGCAGCATGGCTCACCCGACATAATCGGCCCAAGCGTATACGATTGAGGCCAGTACGAGCCGTCGGCAATCCTGTCAGGCGTAGCCGTCATATCATCTTGATCCTTCGAACGAGCAGTATGTCCGCCAGCCAGATCGCGGCGCTATTGATCATGATCAGGAGCACGATCAGCACAAGGGCGGAGGCGTAGGCGCTCTGGTCCCCGCCAGCGACATTCATGGAAAGATCGTAGATGTGAACCGAGATGGCCCGCCCTGAGTCCCAGAGCGACGACGGCATGCGGTCGACATAGCCGCTGGTAAATACAAGCGCTGCCGTCTCCGCCATAGCACGGCCGATTCCAAGCATAAGGCCGGCAAGGAGCGCTGGCGCTGCCGCAGGAATGAGGATCTGCCACAGCGTGGCCGCGCGCGACAATCCGAGCGCCGCAGCTCCGAAGCGCCAGTCATTGGGGACCATGCGAAGACCGGATTCCGCGGTGCGAATGAGAATGGGAAGAACCATACAGGCGAGTGTCAGACCGCCCGCCAGAATTGAAAAGCCGAGGCCCAGCCATATGCAGAAGAAAGCATTGCCGAACAAGCCGAACACGATGGAAGGAATGCCGGCCAGAACGTCGAGGCTCAATCCAATCAATCTCTCGGTCCGGCCGCCGCGGCGGACGACCTCGGCCAGCAGAACGGCGGTTGCGAGTCCGAGCGGCGCCGCGACAGCGATTGCGACGACGACAACCACGAGTGTAGAAACCAGGATTGGCGCGATGCCGCCGCTTCGACCTGCATTGCGAGGTGCTGACGTCAGAAATGACCAATCAATGCGGGCCGCACCCTGCCCCAGGAGATCTGCGAGGAGCCAAGCAAAAACCGCTCCCACCAGAAGAGTCGCGCTCCAGACTGCCGCCCGCAGGAGCGTGTCGCGGACATGCAGGTAAGCGGCTGGTGGGGCTACGCAAACGTCAGGCATGCACCACATGTCCTCCGCTGCGCCGCGCGGCGATGGCCAGGATCAGAACCAGACCTGCGAGCGCAAGACCCGAAACAAACAGGGAGGAGCGATGATCGCCCGTCGCATAGGCCATCTCCAACGCAATGTTTGCGGTAAGCGTCCGAACGGGATCGAACAGAGAGGTCGGGACCTGCACCACGTTACCGCTGACCATCAGCACCACCATGGTTTCGCCGAGAGCTCTGGCCAGGGCGAGAATGGAGCCGGCAAAAATACTTGCGCGGGCAGAAGGCAGGATGACGTTTATAATGGTCGCTTCCCGCGAGAGGCCGAGAGCCGCCGCGCCGGCCCAATGAGACTGCGGCAGGGCCGCCAGCGCCGCATCAGTGGTCAAGGCAACGGTCGGCATGATCATCAGCGACAGAATGAGGCTCCCCGCTATCAGGCTGGTCCCCGGCGGGGCCAGCCAGAGAATCAGCGGCACAATCGTCGTGAGGCCCCAAAGTCCCAGCACAACGGATGGCGTCCCGGCGAGCAATACGATGATCCAAAGGTAGATTTGGCCGAACAGCACCGGCGCGTAGAACCGTTGGAAAAGGGCGGAAGCAACGCCAAACGGCACAGCGACCGCCATCGCCAGCGTTGATGTGGCGAGGGACGCGACAAGCATGGGGGTCAGATCAAACGCCCCTTCGGTCGGATGCCACCCCTTGCCGAAAAAAAACGCTTGAATGCCGACGCGAGACAAGGCGGGCCAGGACTCGGCGGCAAGAAACAACACGATCAACAACAGCAGCCCTGACGCCAGCACTGCAGACGCCGACAGACTCCAGAGCAGCCTTGTGTCACGGTCCAAGCGGGACAAAGTACTGCTCCTCGATGATATCGTTGACGTCGGCCGACTGTGCGAATTCGATGAGGTCCTTCACAAGTCCGGAGGGCTCCGTCTTGGTGACCAGATGGAGAGGCCTAGCCAGCGGAAAACTTCCGTTGCGGACGTTTGCTATGGAGGCCGCCACACCACCCAGGCTCAGAAGCTTTATACGCGAACCCTGTCCCGCTTCGAACTCGGCCGTTCCAACCGATACGTATCCGATTGCGCCCGGGTTTCCGGCCACCGTCTTGACCCCCTGTTGATTGTCGCCAATGACGACCTGGGCCTTAATGTCGCTCGCCTTCAGCTTGAAATGAGCGATGAAGAGTTCAAGTGTCGAGCGACCTTCGGCCTTATTGACGACAGTGATCGCTCCCGGCTGCCCTCCAACCGCGGCCCAGTCGGTCAACTTGCCGGTGTAGATGTCGACTACTTGCTGATCGGTCAGTTCGGCC
>JAFKKW010000074.1 GCA_017304275.1 Hyphomicrobiales bacterium
CGCCGGTGCTGCAGCCGACCGAGCTCAAGGCCGGAGACCAGTTCCGCATCGGCAACACGACCTTCCGGTTCGTCGCCTGCTGCGGGCCGGATTTCGACTGGACCACGGAGGTACAAGACGCATGACGTGGCGCGTGGCAGGCGCAGCCCGAGCCACGACCGGCAAGCGTGCCAATCAAGAAGACGCCTTCGCGATCTGGCCGCCCGGAGCCCACGCCGCCACGCAACGCGGTGAGGGTCTGCTCGCGGTGGTCGCGGATGGGATGGGCGGACATGCTGGCGGCGAGGTCGCAGGCCAGCTTGCCTGCGAGACCTTCGTGGCGTCATTCGCAGCCGCGGACGGCGCCATCGGCGAACGCCTGCAGGACGCGCTCGATGCCGGCAACGCGGCCATTGCAACGCGTACGGCCCAGGATGAAGAGCTGCGCGGCATGGGCTGCACGCTCATCGGAGCCTGGATCGACGGCGCGGGACTGCATTGGGTGAGCGTCGGCGATTCCCTTTTGCTGCTCTTTCGCGCCCCGGAGGTGCTGCGTCTCAACGCCGATCATTCGCTGGGCGCGTTCCTCGACGATCAGGTCCGTCGCAATCTGATCTCGCCTACCGAAGCCGAGACCAATCCCTATCGCAACGCCCTGCGTTCGGCGCTGACGGGCAAGACGATCGAGATCGTGGACTTGCGGGCGAAGACCTATCCGCTCGCGGCCGGCGATTGGGTGATCCTGGCAAGCGATGGCATCGCCACTCTCGAAGGCGACGAGATCGGCGACATCGTCTACGCGAGCCGCGATGCGGGCCCCGAGACGATGGCGGAGCGATTGATTGCTGCCGTCGTCGCAAAGGAGCAGCCCGAGCAGGACAACACCACCGTTGTCGTGGTGAAGATTGCCGATGAGGCGAGCGCTTCGGAGGACGAGACGACCCGCATCCTGCGCCATGACGTCGGTCCCGTCGCGGCGCTGATGCCGTATCCGAAAGCGGACGGCGGCGTGGAAACGACGCAGCGCATCATCGAGCCGCCCGCCTATCGGTCTTTCTTCAGCCGTTACCGGAATGCGGTTGTCGGCATGGCCATGGGCCTGATGTTCCTCGTCGGCTGGCTGGTGCGCGCGTACCTGCAATAGCGGGGGGCGCCGCCCGCGCCGGAATGGCGTCTTATCTTCCGAAGGCCGTCTGCCCAACCTCAACGTCATCCCGGCGAAGGCCGGGACCCACGCAAATCTCCACGCGTGCGGCGTCCGCGATAGCGACCACGCGCTTCGACGAAAGTGCGATTCCGGAACGGCTACGCTACTTCGACAGCAGCTTCCGCGCCGCGACGTCGGGACTGACGCGCCCTGAGAGCACCTCGTCGGAGAGCCCGTCGATCTCGCGGTTGCTGTCCTCCTTGACCCGCCGCGCGACGATATCCGCCGCGGCTCGCGCGATGAGATAGCGCGCCCGCCGCCGCCGCCGCGCCATGGGGCCGGCACCAGCGCCGCGCTGGCCGATCTCCTGCATCGTCTTGACCAACTCGGGCACGCCCTCGCCCGTCGTCGCCGTGGTCTTGAGCACCGGCACGGGCGTTCGCATGGAGCGGATCGAGAGCGCGCCGAGGAGCTGCTGCAGCGTCAGCTCCGCGCCCTCGCGGTCGCCCTTGTTGACGACCAGGATGTCGGCGATCTCGAGAAGCCCTGACTTCATGGCCTGGATGTCGTCGCCGAGCCCCGGCGCCGAGATGACGACGCGCACGTCGGCGACCTCTGCGACGTCCATTTCGCTCTGCCCGGTGCCGACCGTCTCGAGCAGGATGAGATCGAAGCCGGCCGCATCGAGCGCATCGATCACGCGCACCGCGGCCGGCGAAAGGCCGCCGAGATAGCCGCGGCTCGCCAGCGAGCGCACGAATACGCCATCGTCGTCGAGGGCTGCGGTCATGCGGATGCGGTCGCCGAGAATCGCGCCGCCCGAGATCGGGCTCGACGGGTCGACCGCGATCACGCCGACCGTGCCGCCCTGTGACCGCACGTGGGAGATGACCGAGTTGACGAGTGTCGACTTGCCGGCCCCCGGCGGTCCCGTGAATCCGACCA
Source organism: Hyphomicrobiales bacterium (assembly GCA_017304275.1). Lineage (GTDB taxonomy): Bacteria > Pseudomonadota > Alphaproteobacteria > Rhizobiales > Hyphomicrobiaceae > Hyphomicrobium_C. The sequence goes on from JAFKKW010000074.1 coordinate 2,072, forward strand.
CGAGCGCTTTACCCAGATAAGGCTGCAGCGCCTCGAGCAGCGGCGGCGCGCTCGTCGAAAGCTTCTCGAGCTCGGTGACGGCAGCCGCGATCGCCCGGCGCTCGCCTGCGCGCAGGCGGTGCACGAGATCGGGAATGGCCTCGAGCTTGAGCGTCGAGCGGGGCGGCGGCGGGCCGAGTTGCGTCACGTCATCCATGTCGGCGCTGATACGAACAATTGGCCCCGTTCGCAATGCCTCCGGCCGTCACATCCCCGCTTTCGCCCCGGCGGAGCGCCGTCCATGCGGAGCATGGCTACGCCATGACACGGCGGGTGAGCGAAATAAGATCAGAACCACAGCCCCGGCCAACGGTATCGGGGCCGCATGTCGCCGGGGCCGTAGCCGACCAGCGAGAACATGGGCTGCTCGACGATGACGAGCGGGTCGTGCCGCGGAGCCTCGGGTGCATCGCTCGCTTCGAGCCGCCGGATGCGCTCCTCCGTCTCCGGATGCGAGCGCAGCATCGACGGCAGGGGGACCCGCCGCCCTGGCACCGGGAACATGAGATCTTCCCAGAAGTGCCCGATGGTGGTGTCGAGGCGGCGCAGCGCCGACGCGAGCGCCGCGGCATCGCCCGTGAGCGCCGCGGCGGTCCGGTCGGCCTCGAACTCTCTCGTCCGCGACAAGGCGAGCTGGAGCAGGCTCGACAGCGCCGGCGCCAGGTAGAACGCCAGAACGGCCCACCAGGAGATCACGTCCTCGCCGCGCACCAGGGCGAGAACGTTGTAGAGCGCCAGCCCGAGCGCGACGTAGCTCATGAGCTGCAGCACGCGGGTCATGACATCCGCGAGCCCCATGACCGCAAGGTCGTTGTTGCGGATATGGGCCATCTCGTGGGCGAGCACCCCGGCCGTTTCGGCGAGCGACAGGCGCCGCAGCAACCCTTCGGTGACGGCAATGGCCGCATGCGCGCGGGAGCCGGCCGCGAAGGCGTTGAGGGTCGCGCTCGGAATGACGTAGAGATCGGGCCGTTTCGGCAGCTCCGCCCGGTAAGCCAGGACGTCGACCAGGCTCGAAAGCTGCCTGTCGTCCGGAGGGATGCGGGTCGCCTGATAAAGCCGCATGACCGTCTCAGGCGGCATCCTGACGGTCAGCGGCCAGACGAGCGCGACGAGGACGCTCGCGGCGATGAGGCCCGGCACGCCCCAGACGAGGACCGCCGGCACCCCGAGAAGCACGGAAAACCCGAGGAAAAGCAGAGCGGTGTGCCGGAGATTGGCGCGCGAAATGTCGCTGAGCGCCTTGCCGCCGAGGCCGGCCGCTTCGAGAAAAGGCGGCATGGAGCCCTCCAGGGAGAGAAAATCCGGTCGAAACGAGAGCGGCCGCCGGAGCCCCCGCTCCCGGCCCGCGATCGCCAGAGTTGGCGCGGAAAAGCGTCATTCCTGTGATAAACGGCATCCGAACGTGCCGCGGCGCGCCCTCGTTGAAAACGAGAGGTCACTTCTTGCAATTCCGTTGTCCACAAGGTGTTGACCGGGAATCCGCGTTTGTATATAGGAACGCCACTCTCACGGTAGGTGGTAGGCCATCTCCGCGCTCCTTTGCGCTTTAGCCTAAACGCTGCCGTCCCAAAGCAGAGGACATTTTCGGACCAAGATCGCTGGCGAGCCGAAAGGCAAGCCGGATGATCCTCTGGTTTTTTCCGTGCCAGGCTTCCGGGGCTCCGGGGCTCGGCAGGTTTCGTTTGCCGCATGCGCTCATCTGATGCGCGGCGGGGCGGACCGGAAGCGGTTTGGAGCCGGATGAAGAAGCGGGGCGCTTGATGCCGACGATACAGCAGCTGATCCGGAAACCCCGGAGCCCGAAGGTCTATCGCGAGAAGTCGCGCCACATGGAGGCTTGCCCTCAGAAGCGTGGCGTGTGCACCCGCGTCTATACGACGACGCCGAAGAAGCCGAACTCGGCGCTTCGCAAGGTGGCCAAGATCCGCCTGACCAACGGCTTCGAGGTCATCGGCTACATCCCCGGTGAGGGCCACAACCTTCAGGAGCACTCCGTGGTCCTGATCCGCGGCGGCCGCGTCAAGGACTTGCCCGGCGTCCGTTATCACATCCTGCGCGGCGTGCTCGACACCCAGGGCGTCGCCAACCGCAAGCAGCGTCGTTCGAAATACGGTGCGAAGCGTCCGAAGTAGGGCGTTCCGCACAGAGGTATCCCGGACGAGCCGCTTTGGAGCGGAAAGATCCGGGATCTCGAAGTTTCAAAGTGGCTCGCCCGGGAGTGAGCCGGAAGACATCGAAGCGAAGGACCAGGACACATGTCCCGTCGTCACAGTGCAGAGAAGCGTGAAGTCAATCCGGATCCGAAGTATGCGGATCTCGTGCTGACCAAGTTCATGAATGCTGTCATGTCGGACGGCAAGAAGTCGGTTGCCGAGCGGATCGTGTACGGCGCCCTCGAGCGCATGGAGCAGAAGGCGAAGTCGGATCCGATCGCCATGTTCCATCAGGCGCTCGACAACGTCATGCCGGCCGTCGAGGTCCGCTCGC
>JAFKKW010000075.1 GCA_017304275.1 Hyphomicrobiales bacterium
CGTGTTACTCACCCGTCTGCCACTCTGTATTGCTACAGCGTTCGACTTGCATGTGTTAGGCCTGCCGCCAGCGTTCGTTCTGAGCCAGGATCAAACTCTCAGATTGAAAGATTTGATTCTGGTCGGCCTTGGAGTTTCATCCAAGGATACTGCGTAACGGGCACCTTCACACTTGACGCACACATGACGCGAGTTGCCTCGCGCCCAGCGCATCATGGTGATGGCTTGAAACGCAGTTTCGCCAGAGTCTCGTCCGGTCTCTCATGCCCCGAGGGACATGGAAGACCTCGCCAGGACTCCGCCGCCTGCGCTTCTCTTCCTTCAAATTTGACTTGTCAAAGAGCAAACCGACGACAAAACATCGGCCGATCGGTTAGATCGGCTTTTCAAGACAACGAGTTTCCTACCGGGTGGCCCGGCTGGAAACCACATGTTATCGAGAGAGCGATGCCCGTCGAGGGCGGCGAAGCACTGTGTGCCCCGCGACAAGGACCGAATAAATACAAAACTAACGGCCCTGTCAACACCAACCTTGCGCAGCTACGAAAATATTCATTAATACGTTGAAATAACACAGTTTTATTTTCACTTCTCCGCACGCGCGGGGCGCCGCCCGTCCCGTTGTCCACAGCCGGCAGCGGAACCCGTATTGTCGAGCCGCCGATGTCCATAGTCCTGCCGCCATCAGAGCGCCAGGTTTGTGCAGGAAATTCAGGATAGCATCCTGTACGCCGGAAGGCGGCTTTGCGCATATGGTCCTGGTCGCAGCCGGGAACAAAAAGCTTTTGACCCCAGGGGACGGGGTCGCGGGGAAGGGGAAAGCCGGGTCGTGATCGATCACCGACGTCACGCGCCGATTGCACGCTGCCGGTCCGTGTCCGTAGCGCCAGAGCCGGGCCGCACGCCTGCCCTGTTTCGCGGCGCCAAGGCGCGCGGCGCACGCGACATCTACGCGGTCGACCATGCTGAGCCGCTGCGCGAAGGCCGCTTTCGCTGGCTGATGAGCACCTGCCTCGCCGCTGCCGTCGGCGGCGTGTCGATCCTCGTCGTCATTTTCGGATCGGCCGACAAGCAGGAGGCCGAAGCCGGCCTGATGCCGGCCCTCGAGCGCCTGCGCGCCAGCACCGAGGCGCCGCCCCTCGAAGCCATGCTCCACCGCGACGACGGATTGCGGTGGGCGGTCCCCAAGGTGGACCGCCTGCAGATGACGACCGGCACCAAGTCGACGCGCTTCATCATCCACGAGACTCTGCGTCAGCGCCGCGGCGGACGCGAGTACATCTACGCCAAGCCCTACGTGCGCTTGGTCGCGCGCCTCGCGCCCGTACCGCCGAACGCGACCGAGGACATTCCCGCGTTCAACCCGTTCAAGCTCTACGCCGACAACAAGCCGATCGGCGACGATGGCGACGAAGGCGCGACCCCCGGCGCGGCGCCGACCGACGTCTCGATCCGCGTCGTCGATCTGCTGAATGGCGTGCTGCCGATCGAGGACGGACAAACCATTGCCGACGACGAGGTTGAGGAGATCGTTGACCGTTTCGTCGGCTCCGATGTCGTCGCGTCGGCGCCTGCGCTCGTCGGAACCGACACCGGCCTCGGCGACGAATTGGGATTGGAGGCCAAAGGCAACGACGCGCAGGAGGTGGTGGATCCGCATACGACGGTCCTCGCCAAATCAAGCGAGGAAGGCGGCTCGAGCGACCTCGATGTCCTGAAGCCGGTCGTCAAGACGGTGCGCGAGGGACAAAAGCTGTCCCAGGTCTTGGTGGAGGCCGGCGCACCGGCCTGGCAGGCCCGCGAGATGATCGAGGCCATGAAGCACGTCTTCCCGGAGAAATCCGTCACGGCCGGGCAGGAGGTCCATATCGCGCTGCAGCCCTCCTTGACGCAGAACCGCATGGAGCCGGTACGCTTCTCGATCTTCGATGAGGGACACGCCCACAAGGTCACGGTGACGCGCAACGCCTCGGGCGAGTTCGCCGCCAGCGCCAACCCGTTGGACGACGACGCGCTGAGCCGTCTCGCCATGAGCGATGCCGGCGCCCCGCAGACGTCAAGCCTCTACGCCGCGCTCTATCACGCCTCGCTCACCGAAAGCGTCCCTGCCGAGACCATCCAGCAGATCCTGCGCATCCACGCCTACGAGACCGATTTCCGCCGCCGCCTGAGATCCGGCGACACCTGCGAGATGTTCTTCGACTTGAAGGACGAGGGCGGCGCCGATGGTCCACCCGGCGAGTTGCTCTTCACCTCGATCTCGACCGGCAACGAGACCCGCCGTTACTATCGCTTCCGCACCTCCGACGGGCAGGTGGACTACTATGATGCGAGCGGCAACAACGCGAAGAAGTTCTTGAACCGGCGCCCCGTGCGCGCCGACGACCTTCGTCTCACGTCGGGCTTCGGCCTGCGCCGCCATCCGCTTCTCGGCGATTACAAGATGCACACCGGCATCGACTGGGCCGCCCCCACCGGCACGCCGATCATGGCCGCAGGCAACGGCGTGATCGAGGAGGCCGGCCGCAAAGGCTACAACGGCAATTACATCCGTATCCGTCATGCCAACGGCTATCAGACCGCCTACAGCCACATGTCGCGCTTTGCGCCGGGCGCCGCGCCCGGCGTCAAGGTCCGCCAAGGCCAGATCATCGGCTACATCGGCACCACCGGCCTGTCGTCCGGACCGCATTTGCACTTCGAGGTCCTGGTCAACAACCAGTTCGTGAACCCGCTGTCGATCGAGGTTCCGCGCGAGCGCCAGCTCTCCGGCAAGGATCTCGCCGCGTTCACGAAGGAGCGCAACCGCATCGACGAGTTGATGCGCCGCGCCCCCGTCATGACGGCGAGCAAATAGCGCCGCACATGGCCATCCCTACCCGCTGTCATCCCGGCCAAGCGACGGCGCATGCCGGAGCGCCGAGCCGGGACCCAGGAGAAGCTCCCTACCGCAAAAATACTGCGTCTTCGACGACTCTCACGCTGGCTCCCGGATAAGGCTCCGGCTTGCGCCTCCGCCTTTCCGGGATGACAACAAAAGAGATGGCGTAATAGAACAAAATCGGGGCATTTCTGCCCCGATTTTCGTCTCCCTCGATGCCCGGCACCGAACCTTACGCAGCCGCCTTCACCTGCACGCCGTTGAGCGTCAGCGCACCGTCCTTGACCGACACGCGCACCGTGTCGCCATCCTTGACGGTGCCGCGCAGGATCTCTTCCGCAAGCGGATCCTGCACGCTCTTCTGGATCACGCGCTTCAGGGGCCGCGCGCCGTAGATCGGATCGTAGCCCTTGTTGGCGAGCCAGGTCTTCGCCTGCTCGTCGAGCTCGATCGTGATCTTCCGATCGGCGACGAGCTGCTGCAGCCGCTTGATCTGGATGTCGACGATCGCCGTCATCGCCTCGCGCTTCAACCGGTGGAACACGACGATCTCGTCGATGCGGTTGATGAACTCGGGACGGAAGTGGCGGCGCACGGCATCCATGACGAGACCGTACGCTTCCTCCTCGCTCATCACCTTGTCCTTTTCGCCCGGCGCGCCGAAGCCCATCGGCTGACGCGGATCGGCAAGGTACTCGGCCCCGAGGTTCGAGGTCATGATGATCAGCGTGTTCTTGAAGTCGACCGTCCGGCCCTGGCCGTCCGTCAGGCGCCCGTCGTCGAGCACCTGCAGCAGCACGTTGAACACGTCCGGATGCGCCTTCTCGATCTCGTCGAACAGGATCACCTGATACGGCCTGCGCCGCACCGCTTCGGTGAGCGCGCCGCCTTCCTCGTAGCCGACATAGCCCGGCGGCGCACCGATGAGGCGGGCCACGGAGTGCTTCTCCATGTACTCGCTCATGTCGATGCGCACGAGCGCGCTCTCGTCGTCGAACAGGAACGCGGCGAGCGCTTTCGTGAGCTCCGTCTTGCCGACGCCGGTCGGACCGAGGAACATGAACGAGCCGATCGGCTTGTTGGGATCCTGCAGGCCCGCACGCGCACGCCTGACCGCCGTCGCCACCGCCTTGACGGCCTCCGGCTGGCCGACGACACGCTTCTCGAGCGCCTGCTCCATCTGCAACAGCTTGTCGCGCTCGCCTTCGAGCATCTTGTCGACCGGAATGCCCGTCCAGCGCGAGACCACGCCGGCGATCTGCGCCGGCGTCACCGCCTCCTCGACCATCACGCCCTTGGCGCTTTCGCTCTCCTCGATCGCCTTCAGCTTGCGCTCGAGCTCGGGGATGACCGCGTGCGCCAGCTCGCCGGCCCGCGCATAGTCGCCCTTGCGCTGCGACTGCGTCAGCTCGGTGCGCTTCTTGTCGAGTTCTTCCTTGACCTTCTGCGCCGAGCCGAGCTTGTCCTTCTCCGACTGCCAGCGCTCCGTCAACACGCGCGACTTTTCCTCGAGCTCGGCAATCGTCTTCTCGAGCTTAACGAGCCGATCCTTCGACGCCGCATCCGTCTCCTTCTTGAGCGCCTCACGCTCGATCTTGGCCTGCATCAGGTCGCGATCGATAGCATCCAGCTCCTCGGGCTTGGAGTCCACCTGCATGCGCAGCCGCGACGCCGCCTCGTCGACGAGGTCGATGGCCTTGTCGGGCAGGAA
>JAFKKW010000076.1 GCA_017304275.1 Hyphomicrobiales bacterium
GAGGCGCCGGGTGGGGTGAAGCCACAAAACCGACCGTCGGTCGCCTGGCTTCCCCCCACCCCCTAGCCCCTCCCCGCAAGGGGGCGGGGGATCACTGGCGCGCCAGAACAGAGCAACACTCGTTCGCGGCAGGACAGAGCGAGGATCATTCAAACACACGTTCGACCTTGGTGACCACGGCTTTTGCCTTGAGGCCGTTAATGATCTGATTCAGATGGGCAAGATCCCAGACCTCGAGGCCAATCTTCAGCTCGGTGAAATCGGAGGCGCGGCGCAGCATCTTGAGATTGTCGATGTTGCCGCCGGACTGGCCGATGACGTCGGCGATCTCGGCCAGCGTGCCGGGGCGGTTCGGCGCGGTCACGCTGATCAAGGCCGGGAACCGCTCGGGGTTCTCGGGATCGACGTCCCAGGCGACGTCGATCCAGCGCTCGTGCTCGTATTCCTGCAGCCGCGGCGAGTGGATCTGGAACACGCGGATGCCCTCGCCGGGCGCGAGCACACCGACGATGCGGTCGCCCGGAACGGCGCCGCCGGCCTCGAACAGAACCGGCATGTCGTTCTTCACGCCGCGGATCGGAATGCCGCGAACGCGGCCTGCGGGCGGGCCGCCCGCCGTCGTTTCGCTGTCAGACGAGCTGCCGAGGCGCAGCTTGCTGGTGGCGGCGCGGGTGAGACGCAGCCAGCCCTTGGCCTTACCCTGCTCCTCGGCCGTACGCTGCGCGGCGCGCGCGGTGGCGGCCAGCTCGGGTGCGACGGCGCGCAGCACGTCCTCGGTCTTGGCCTCGTTGCGCGCCACGGCCGCCAGGAGATCGTCGAGACTCTTGTGCGAGAGACGCGGCAGCGCCTTCTTGACGCGCTCGTCGGAATAGCTTTCGCCGATGCGCTCGAAGGCCGAAATCAGCAGCCGGCGGCCGAGCTCGGCATACTGCCGGCGGATGGCGTCGCGGGCGGCGCGGCGAATGGCGGAGCGCGCGCGCCCCGTCACGACAAGGCTCTCCCAGGCTGCCGGCGGCGTGTGGCTCTTCGACGTCTTGATCTCCACCTCGTCGCCGTTGCGGAGGCGCGTGTCGATCGGCACATGGCGGCCGTTGACGTAAGCCGACACCGCCGCGTTACCGACATCCGTGTGGACGGCGTAGGCGAAATCCAGCGGCGTCGCACCGCGCGGCAACGCGATCAGACGTCCCTTGGGCGAGAAACAGAACACCTGGTCCTGGAACAGCTCGAGCTTGGTATGCTCCAGGAACTCCTCGGGATTGGAGCCCTCGAGGAGGGTCTCGACCAGGCGCCGCAACCATTGATACGGGCCGCTCTCCTTGTCGCTGAAGACGAGCGTCTTGGCGGATGCGCCGTTGCCACTGCCGTTCACCTTCTGCCCGTCCTTGTAGAGCGCATGGGCGGCAACGCCGTACTCGGCCACCGAGTGCATGGCGCGCGTGCGGATCTGCAGCTCGACGCGCTGGTGGCGCGGGCCGACGACGGTGGTGTGGATCGACTGATAGTTGTTCTGCTTCGGCGTCGAGATGTAGTCCTTGAAGCGACCCGGCACGGTACGCCAAGTCTGGTGCGCGACGCCGAGCACGCGGTAGCAGTCGTCGATGGTCTCGACAATGACGCGGAAGGCGTAGATGTCGGACAACTGCTCCATGCTGATCTGCTTGTTGGCCATCTTGCTCCAGACGGAGTAGGGCTTCTTCTCGCGGCCCGAGACCTCCGCCTTCATTCCGGCGTCCGCCAGCATCTTCTGCAAGGCGGCCTCGATCTCCTCGACGAGGCCTTCGTTGCGCTCGCGAAGCTCCTGCAGCTTGTCGGTCACCGTGCGGTAGGCTTCGGGGTTCAGCCAGCGGAAGGCATGCTCCTCGAGCTCGTCGCGCAGCGCCTGCATGCCCATGCGACCCGCGAGCGGCGCGTAGATCTCGAGCGTTTCCTCGGAGACGCGTTTCCTCGCCTCGGGCTTCATGTGCTCGAGGGTGCGCATGTTGTGGAGACGGTCGGCGAGCTTGACGAGCAGCACGCGAATGTCGCTCGAAATGGCGATCAGGAGCTTGCGGAAGTTCTCGGCCTGCTCGGCCTTCTTGGACACGAGGTCGAGGCGCTTGATCTTGGTCAGACCGTCGACCAGGGCGCCGATCTCGGGACCGAAAAGCTGGTCGATCTCGGTGCGCGTGGTGTCGGTGTCCTCGATGACATCGTGGAGCAGCGCGGTGACGATGGTGGCGTCATCGAGCTTGAGGTCGGTGAGGATGGCCGCAACCTCGAGCGGATGCGAAAAATAGGGAGCCCCGGATGCGCGCTTCTGATTGCCATGCGCGCGCATCGCATAGACGTATGCGCGATTGAGCAGCGCCTCGTCCGCCGTTGGATCGTACTTCTGTACTCGCTCGACGAGCTCGTACTGACGCATCATGGCCCGCACACACTCCAGGCGCCGCCCAGCGCCGCATGTCACGCACGACTGCTCGAACGGGCCCCGGAATGGGCGTCGCTCAGATTGACCGGCGCATCAGCCGCAGAAGATCAGCGTCCCCGCTCGCGCGGGCCGCCGCTGCCGCCGTTGGATGACGGTTCGGACGGCGTCATGCTCTCCAAGCCGCGAAGGAGCTGCTCCTCGGTGAGCATGTCGACCTGGGTATCCGACGACTGGTCGTCGCGGCCGAGGATCGGGCTGCGGCGCTCGTGCGGGAGCACCGGTGCCGCCGCCGCTTCCGGCTCGTCGACCTCGACGTTCTTCTGGATCGAGTGGATCAGAGATTCGCGCATGTCCTCCGGCGGAATGGTGCGCTCGGCGATCTCGCGCAGTGCAACCACCGGGTTCTTGTCGTTGTCCGGGTCGATGGTGATTGCGCTGCCGTTGGCAATCGAACGCGCCCGATGTGCAGCGAGCAGGACGAGCTCGAAGCGGTTCGGGACCTTGTCGACGCAATCCTCGACTGTGACGCGTGCCATTCGCTAGCACCCCTCTCTCGTCTCGCAGATAATGCGGAGTACAACCTATCGCGATCGCGGCCCCGTTCGGGCCCGACCTGCCGCTCAAGCCCGTGTAAGTGACATGAAACGGGCGTTTGAGCAAGTCGCCGGCGTCGCCGAAGCCCGGCGGCCCGGTCAGGTGAAGATGTCGCATCCACCTCGCGAACCGTTAATCAGTTGCAAATTTTCGCACAGAACCCATCTTCCAGCATAGGGCAAGATGCCTGCGGGTCATGCACGTTAAAGCGTGCCCACAGCCAAAATCTAAGCGCCGGCCGGATGGGGCAATTTTTCATCCGTCACGGATTTCAATCAGAACAGATTGCGCTTAAGCTTGCCCGGAAACGAACAACTGATGATCCCGCGGCTGAAGTGAACGGCCGCATTTGCTTTTTTGGCGCATCGGATCCCTGCGCCGTTACATTCAAGGACTCGAAAAATGCACTTTTATCAAGGGGAACGCGTTGCGCTGTTCATCGATGGCGCCAACCTCTATGCGACTTCGAAGGCGTTGGGATTCGACGTCGACTACAAGCGCCTGCTCGCCCTGTTCCGCCAAAAGGCCCATCTCGTCAGAGCCTTGTACTACACCGCGCTGTCCGAGGACCAAGAGTACTCGTCCATTCGCCCGCTGATCGACTGGCTCGATTACAACGGGTTTACCATGGTCACAAAGCCGACCAAGGACTTCACGGACGCTTCGGGACGGCGCAAGGTCAAGGGCAACATGGACATCGAGCTGGCCGTCGACGCCATGCGGCTTGCCGATACGCTGGACCATATCGTCCTGTTCTCGGGCGACGGAGATTTTCGCGGACTGGTCGCCGCCCTGCAGCAGAAGGGACGCCGGGTCAGCGTGGTTTCGACGCTGCAGACCCAGCCGGCGATGGTCGCCGACGAGTTGCGCCGCCAGGCCGACCAGTTCGTCGATCTCGCAGATCTCGAGCAGCTTATCGGACGCGACGCCTCGGCACGCACGTCGCGCTCGTCCGGCGGCGGCGGGCGTCACCGGGATACATCCTCCTACGCGGACGACGTCTCGCAAGAGGAAGTCTAGAAGCGGCAATCGCATTTCGGCAGGCGGCAATCGGGGACTCTCCCGATTGCCGCTTGCTTCGTTTTGCGCGCCGCGCTTCCTTGGCTCATGGCCCGCATGATCGCTCCCTCACCTCCGCCTTATCCGCCCGAAGCGCCGCGCGATTGTCCGCTGTGCCCGCGGCTGGTGGCGTTCCGCGCCGCGTCGGCCGAGCGTGAGCCGACGTGGTTCAACGGCGCCGTGCCGTCGTTCGGGAGCAGCACGGCGCGCCTGCTGATCGTCGGCCTAGCGCCGGGATTGCGCGGGGCCAACCGGACAGGCCGCCCGTTCACCGGCGACTATGCGGGCGAATTGCTCTACTCCACCCTCGTCAAGTTCGGCTTTGCCAAGGGCACCTACCGGGCCGATCCGGGCGACGGATTGAAACTCGTCGATTGCATGATCACCAACGCCGTGCGCTGCGTCCCGCCGGAGAACAAGCCCCTGCCGGCGGAGGTCGCCACCTGCCGCGGGTTCTTCTCGGCGCGTCTCGCCGCGCTTCCCGATCTCGAGGAACACGCCGCC
>JAFKKW010000077.1 GCA_017304275.1 Hyphomicrobiales bacterium
TCAACTTTTTCGGGCTGCCGAGATCTGCTCCTTTTGTCGGCGGCCTTGTGCTTGCGCTTCTGGTATTGCCAACGATCATTATCGCGGCGCGCGCTTCGCTCAAGGCGGTGCCGCCATCTATCAAGGAAGCTGCGCTCGGTATCGGCGCATCGCATCAGCAGGCGGTATTTCATCACGTGTTGCCGCTCGCTATGCCGGGCATCATGACCGGCACCATCATCGGCATGGCCCATGCTCTGGGCGAGACAGCTCCATTGCTGATGATCGGCATGCTCGCGTTCATCGTTGACGTTCCGTCAGGGTTTACTGACCCGGCCACGGCTCTTCCTGCGCAGATTTATATTTGGTCTGATCTACCTGAGCAGGCATTCCAGGCCAAGACCGCGGCGGCCATCATCGTACTCCTTGTCCTGCTCTTCGTGATGAACGGAACGGCAATCTGGTTGCGGAAGAGATTCGAGAGACGCTGGTAGAAATGAGCAAGGCACCGAGCTTAGAGGATTTGAGATGGAAATGATCGTTTCTCCCGTAAGTGCGCCCAGGACAGCCACGGCGGCATCTGCCGACAAGGTCGTGGGGAGCAGCGTCAACGTCTATTATGGCGAGAAACACGCCATCAAGGATGTGTCCGTGGAAATCCCGGACCGTGGCGTGATGGCCTTCATTGGCCCATCCGGTTGCGGCAAGTCGACGTTCCTGCGCTGCATTAACCGCATGAACGATACCATCCCGATCTGCCGCGTGACTGGGAAGATCACCATCGACGGCCAGGACATCTACGACCCTTTGCTTGATGTCGTACAGCTGCGCGCCCGCGTCGGCATGGTGTTCCAGAAACCGAACCCGTTCCCCAAGTCGATCTATGACAATGTCGCGTACGGCCCACGCATCCACGGTCTCGCCTCGTCGAAATCAGAAATGGACGAGATCGTAGAGGCGAGCCTTAAGAAAGCCGCGCTTTGGAATGAGGTTAAGGATCGACTGCATGATTCAGGCACCGGCCTCTCCGGCGGCCAGCAGCAGCGCCTCTGCATCGCTCGCGCCATTGCCGTAGGCCCCGAGGTCATCCTCATGGACGAGCCCTGCTCGGCGCTCGACCCGATCGCGACGGCCAAGGTCGAGGAGCTGATCGACGAGCTCAAGAAAAATTTCTGCATCATCATCGTCACGCACTCGATGCAGCAGGCAGCGCGCGTCTCCCAGCGTACCGCATTCTTTCACCTTGGCGTTCTCGTCGAGGAAGGTGCGACCAACGACATCTTCACTAACCCGAAGGACCAGCGCACGCAGGACTACATCACCGGCCGCTTTGGCTAGAGGCTGAGGGTCGCGGTTCGGGCCATTGTGCCTGAATCGCCGATCGTTGACCTCGAATGAGAACCGCGAATTCGGAACCCGCCCCATGCCGACCGACCGGAAGACACTGTTGGCCGGCTTCATGCCGTGGCTCTCCCCGCGTCCGAGCGCGAAACCGATGCCGAAGACCGACGTTGCCGTGGCCGAACGGCCCAAAGGAGAATCTGAGCCCATGAACGAGCACATTGTAAAATCCTATGAGGAAGAGCTTGCCCTCCTCGATAGGAAGATCGCCCAGATGGGCGGCTTGGCCGAGCACATCCTTGGCCAATCGTTCGACGCGCTCGAGCGCCGCGACCCCCAACTCGCCGAGCAAGTCGTGAAGGCCGACAAGCAGATCGACCAGCTCGAGCGCGACATCGAGGAGCAGGTGATCTCGATGATCGCCCGCCGCCAGCCGCTCGCGGACGACCTGCGCCACGTCATGGCAGCCCTTCGCATTACCGGCGACCTCGAGCGCATCGGAGACCTGGCCAAGAACATCGCCAAGCGCGCCCTCACCATCGCCCACGAATCGCACCCGAAGCCGCTGATGACCGGCATGCGTCACATGGGCGAACTGGCCCTGTCGCAACTCAAGGAAGTTCTCGACGCCTATTCTGCCCGTAACGCAGATCGAGCGCTGGCCGTCTGGCGTTCCGACGAGGCCATCGACTCGATGTATAATTCGCTGTTCCGCGAGCTCCTTACCTACATGATGGAGGACCCGCGCAACATCGGGCTTTCGACCCACCTCCTGTTCGGCGCCAAGAACATCGAGCGTGTCGGCGACCACACCACCAACATCGCCGAGACCATCCACTTCCTCGTTACGGGCGCGAATATCGCGGACGATCGCCCGAAGAGCGACGAGACAAGCTCCACCCTGTTTTCCAAGGGTTGAGTACGCTTTTTCGAAATGAGCAACAAACGATGACGGCAAAAATACTTCTGATCGAGGACGAAGCACCTCTCGCCGAAATGCTTCGTTATAATCTGGAATCCGAGGGCTTCCGGGTTTCGCACGCGGAAAACGGCGAGGAGGCGGAGATCCTCGTCGCCGAGGAGAAGCCTGACCTTGTTGTCCTTGACTGGATGTTGCCAGGCGTCTCCGGCATCGAGATCTGCCGGCGCATGCGCGCACGGATGGAAACAAAGTCCATCCCCATCGTCATGCTGACGGCCCGTGGCGAGGAAGGTGATCGCATCCGTGGCCTCTCCACGGGCGCCGACGACTATGTCGTGAAGCCGTTCTCGCTCCCCGAGCTGATGGCACGCGTCAAGGCTATCCTGCGCCGCGCATCTCCCGACCGCATGGCTGACGTGCTGCGTTTCGCCGACATCGAGCTCGACCGTCCTGCCCACAAGGTGACGCGCGGCCTACGGGAAATTCATCTCGGCCCGACCGAGTTCCGCCTGCTCGAGTTCCTTATGGAAAGCCCCGGACGCGTCCTATCACGTGCCCAACTCCTCGATGGTGTCTGGGGACGCGACGCCTACGTCGACGAGCGCACGGTCGACGTTCATGTGGGACGCCTGCGCAAGGCGCTGATTCGCGGCAAAGAGCGCGATCCAATCCGCACGGTTCGAGGCTCGGGCTACGTCTTCGGTGAGCGCGTGAACGGTGGGACCGTATTAGTTAGCGAGAGCTAAGTCGTGATCCCCGGGCCTATCAAGCCTACCGACACGAGCGATCAGATGCAGGATACAGAAGACTTTTTCTGGACAGAAATTGGTGCATCCGGCGGCAGCGACGCAATTGAGTCCAATCTTGCATCGAGAAGGTGTGTCGGGGGGATTGAAATCGATTATGTGACTGGCGGAGTTCAGTGTTCGAGCCGACCGGTCCGCCTGACGGAAGGTGAATTTAAGCTGCTTTCGCTGTTGATGTCTAACCCCGGTACCACATTCACTCGAGAGCGTATTGCAGCGGAGCTCTGGGGTGACCAGCCCGATGTCGATGTGCGCACTGTTGATCAAAAAGTGAGACGCTTGCGGCGTGCGCTCAATCGCGGCCCTGCGCCCGATCCCATCTGCAGCGTGCGCGGCAAGGGATACAAATTCAGCGAGACGTATGAAAAGGACTATGTGGCGTGGCTTAGCAAGGGTCGCAAGCGTTTCCACATGAAAGAGATCATCAGGATGCGAAAGCGCGTTAAGCGCTAAATTATCGCGCACTCTGAAATCCGAACCCATACGACACCTCGGGCAGGGCAGGTGAGGGGTCGGACAGTCATTTGTCGGTCTTTGGGGAAGGTCCCTTGGCTGTTCCGATAATCCCAACAATGACGAGCAATGCAGAGGCACCCAATAACCCGTAATAGATTGCGGGATTGATGCAGGGCGTATTGGGCAGAAATTCCTTACTCGTATGGAAGCACTCTATTCCGAACATGCTGGTGCGTTTGATGAAGGTGAAAGTAGCCACGCCAACTACGAGTCCGAGGATGAGTGCGGGGGAAATCTTCATGGCTGGCTCCATTACGATGGCTTGCAGGACATACGGGACATCATGGTTCCCTTGGGCATGTAGTCGTTGTCATTGATACGCATGATACTTCCGAGCGCCCCACCATCCGGGATTTTGATGTTTGGGAAGATTGTGTGGATTGTGAGTTCCCGTGTTCCGCCACTGAGCAACCCGACGCTATAGCCACCGGCGACGTGGACTGTTTGTCCTTTGACCACCGGTAAGTTGCCGTTGCGGATTTCACCGGTTCGGAGATTGAGGGTGGATGACGTTGTGTGTGTCGCTGACACCGACGTCGGCCGGAAGCAATTCGCCGTTCATGGCGCTATTGCGCCAGTGCTGGAGCATCGTGCAGGTGTAGATTTGCGCATGAGCAAAGGTTGGGAGCAGACACGCGGCAGCGATAAGCGAGATGCGAAGCATCGGACACCTTTCTCGGTCATTGTGCAGGGTTGGGAGTGCTGGATTTCCGGATGACGGCAGTGTTGGCCCAGCCGCGAACGATCGGAACCGCGTTGATGCGGGACCATTGTCCGTCCGGACTTGTTTCTTCCACTTCGAATACGGTGTTGGGGCCTAGCGTGCTTATCAGTTTTCCATCTAGGGTGGGCTGTTCGCGCACGTTGAAGCTGGTGGTGACGATGCGGCTTCCCGTGAGTGGCGGGGAAGACGGTGTTGCAGTTTGGAATGGGAGGGTCTTTGGAAGCTCCCGTTGTGGTGTCGGGTGTGCTTTCG
>JAFKKW010000078.1 GCA_017304275.1 Hyphomicrobiales bacterium
CTGCCGGCGCTGAAGAACACGCGGTCGCCGGCCTCGGAAAGAAATTCGCCGTCGACCACCGGTGACACGCGCGCCTGATAGATGACGGCACGCGAGACCGGTTCCGAGATCCCATCGAGCGCAAGAGGCCGTGCCTCCGCCGAAGCCGCGCTTTGCCACGGCAAGTCGCTCGCACCGGTCGCGCCCGCCGGCACGACAGACGACGGCTGGCCCGGAGCCGCCACCTCGATGCTGCGGTAGATCTGCCCGAGATAGCGCCGCGCGTCCGCCACGTGCGGGCTGTTCGGAGCCTCGCCGATCAGGCGCTCGAAGAGGCGTTGCGCATCGTCGCGCCGTCCTTCGTCGAGCGCTCTCTTGGCATCGCTGTAGAGGTCATCCGGCGACGGCTCGCGCGAGCGCGGCAAATCCCAGCCCTGGAAGAACCAGCGGCCGCTGCCGTCGTCCGTCGACTCGCGTCTGCGCTCGAGCATGCCGGCAGGCGGATCGACGACCGAGAACCCGTCATGCGCGGGACCCGACTCGCGCAGCGGGCGCGGCGTGGGGGTCGATGGTCCGATCGTGAACGAGCCGATGGGCACCTCCTGGGCGCCCGTAGGCTCCTGCGCGTGCAGGGTACCGGAGACGGCCGCCAGCCAGAGAGCGGCGGCGGAGCAGGAAACGGCAACCGCCATGCGGCGCGGAGGGCCGCTTGGGCGCTGCCCAACATGCCCTGCGAGTTGCCCTGACCCCGCACATCCCGTGCGCATCGTATCCTGCTCTTCCAAGTGCGTTCGAACGAGCCAAACGCCGATGTGGACTTGAGAAAAGCTGTGCGCTCGCAATACGGCCAAACTTTGCCGGGTATCGGCCGGAAGCCGGGCAATCCTGCGTCTGAAAGAGGCTTATCAGGTAGACGAGCAGAAGGCGCCCTAACGGGCGCCCCCGATGATCGGCTTACGAGGCGACCCGGCTGTTGAGGACCGTCTGCGCGCGCCGGTTCTGCGACCAGCACGAGATGTCGTTGCAGACCGCCACCGGCCGCTCCTTGCCGTACGAGATCGTGCGGATGCGATTCGGCGCCACGCCGTTCTGCGCCAGGAAGTTGCGCACCGTCGTGGCCCGCCGTGCGCCGAGCGCGATGTTGTATTCGCGCGTGCCGCGCTCGTCCGCGTGGCCCTCGATCGTGATCGTGAACTGCGGATACTGCCTGAGCCATTGCGACTGCTTCTGCAGCGTGGCCTGAGCCTCGGGCGTGAGGTCCGTACTGTCGGACGAGAAGTAGACGAGATCGCCGACGTTGACGCTGAAATCGCGGCTCGTGCCGGGCGTGATCGGCCCTTTGCCGTCAGGCCCGAGCTGGGAGTTCGGATCGTTCTGATTGTTGGCGCAGCCACCGATGGCAAGAGCCGCAGCGAGCAGCAGTGCGCATGTAAACCGGGAGGCCCGAAAAACAGCCGCCATCAAATCATCCTTTCATCGGCTCGACGGTTGCGTGCGCGCACCGGAGCTCAAACCACCCGAGGACCCTACCCGTTTTCCGGATACCCGACGCAAAGTACGAAAATGTGGCCACCGGCCTTATGCGGCATAAGATCCGCAACGCAATGCCCCGTTCAATTAAGCTCGCACGGGCGTGCGTTTCCCGATTGGCGCCGCCCGCCTCTCGCGGGCCTTGAGGAGCAGAACGAGCCCGCGGCCGGACGACCGTTCACCCGTTGCTTGCGCACGCCGCGCCGCCGAATCTCACCGGAAAATCGCAGCACGCACTGAGCCGCTCCCGGCGACGCTCAAGCGAAAATGAGCGATACCGTGCGACGCGGCAAGCGTGAATGCGACAGATGTGAAATGGCCTGGGGAAAGCAGCGGATATCGCGCATTTTTGCAACGTGACCGGCAGGCATCCGGTCTGAGGTCGCAGGTGCGCATCACCCTGCAAAAACGAAAAGAGCTGTCGCAGCATTCGCTACAACAGCTCTAATCTCTCAAATTTGCCTGAGCGAAAGCTCAGAACAAACTTTGAATTCGCTATTAGCGAACGTCGGCAACAGCCGGAACGTCAGCGCCGAGCTTCAGCGGAGCGGCCTCTTCACGACGGCAAGCGCCGAGAGCGACAGCAACGATAGCGGCAGCGAGAACGATAGCGCCCTTCATGGTAGTATCTCCTGTTGTGTCCCAAGTCTTAAGTTCGGACGTTAGCGAGCCACTTCCGTGGCAGTCGGAACCTCGGCGCCGAGCTTCAGCGGTGCCGCCTCTTCACGACGGCAAGCGCCGAGTGCAACAGCGACGACGGCAGCCGAGAGAACGATCAGCCCCTTCACACCCTGCATGGTCTTATCTCCTGATGCTTGTTCGGCAACGAGCCGAATATTTGGGTACCGGCACGGCATGATTTGATCAAGAACTGAGGGTACTTCGGCACTGTTTTCCACCCTCGTAGATGCGAAAATGCCACGCCGTTGTTGATGCTCCACGGGCCCTTTTTCGGCCGTCGCGCCGCGCCAGGAAGCTATTGATTTAACACGCAAAACCACCCCATCTCGACGCAGGGGCGCTGATGCAAGAATAGGCCCCTTGGAGTTAAGATGGTGTTAAGTCGTGCCTCAGTTCAGGAGCGGCGACCAGGCCGGGTCCGAACCGTACGAAGGCGTGCTCACGACTCGCTCGTTGTACCCCGTCAGATCCACCGAGTAGATTCGCGCGCCGCCCTCCTCGCCCTGGCTCTCGCGGAAGAACATGAGCACACGCCCGTTGGGAGCCCAGGTCGGCCCCTCGTTGTGATACCCCTCGGTAAGAACCCGCTCTCCCGATCCGTCGGGGCGCATGACGCCGATCAGGAATC
Organism: Hyphomicrobiales bacterium; assembly: GCA_017304275.1. Lineage (GTDB taxonomy): Bacteria > Pseudomonadota > Alphaproteobacteria > Rhizobiales > Hyphomicrobiaceae > Hyphomicrobium_C. The sequence continues at coordinate 2,819 of JAFKKW010000078.1, forward strand.
GCCCGGCGAGTTGCTTGGTGAATGCGATGTAGTCCCCACGCGGCGACCAGACCGGCGTCGAATAGCGGCCCTCGCCCATGCTGATGCGGCGTGCGTTCGAGCCGTCTGCGCCCATGACGTAGAGTTGCTGCGTCCCCTCGCGATCCGATTCGAAAACGATCTCGCGCCCGTCGGGCGAGAAGCTGGGGCTGGTATCGAGCGCCCCGGACCGCGTGAGCTGCCGCGATTGGCGCGTGCGGAGGTCCATGATGAAGATGTTGGAGTCGCTTCCGTCCTGGAGGCTCATGATGACGCTGTGCCCGTCGGGAGAGAATCGCGGTGCGAACGTCATGCCCGGAAACTCGCCCACCACCTCCGTCTTTCCGGTCTGGAGATTCATCAGGAACACTTCCGGCTGGTCCTTGGTGTAGGCCATGTAGGCGATCTCGCTCGCGACAGGATTGAACCGCGGCGTCAGCACCAGTTGCTGGCCCTGCGTCAGCAGGCGCACGTTGGCGCCGTCCTGGTCCATGATGGCGAGACGCTTGATGCGCTTGGCCTTGGGCCCCGTCTCGTCGACGAAGACGACCCGCGTATCGAAATAGCCCTTCTCGCCGGTGAGCCGCTCGTAGACCTGGTCGGCGACGAGGTGACCGACCCGGCGCCAGTTCTGCGCGCCGGTGGTGAACCGCTGGCCGGCGAGCTGCTTGCCGCTGGTCACGTCCCAGAGCCGGAACTCGCTCGTCAGCCGTCCGTCACCGCCGCGCACGACCCTGCCGACGGCCAGCGCCTCGGCGCCGATCTGGCGCCAGTCCGGAAAACGCGGCAACGCGTTGACGTCGCGGATGTCCTCGAGGAACGACTGCGGGTCGAGCGGCTGGAACAGCCCCGAACGCTCGAGGTCGGCCATCAGCACCTGGGCCACCTCCTGGGCGAGCTTGGGGTCGTCGCCCGTAAATGCCGGAATTGCGATCGGGATCGGCGCCACGACACCCTGCCGCTGCGTGCCGCGAAGACCCTCGGAGCTGAACCCGTCCTGGCCGCCCCCCTGATAGGCGCCCTGATCGGACCCACCGCTACCACGCGGCGGCGGTGCCGGCTGCGGAACGTCATAGCCCTGCTCGCGTAGCTGGTCCTGGAAACCTCCGCCTCCGCCGCCCCCCCCGGCCGGCGGACGATACGCATCGTCGACCTGCGCCGCGGCAGGGATCGTCCCAAGACACGCCACGAGCATCAGCAGCGCGGAAGCAAGCACCGACAGGCGCGCGCGGAACGCGCGGCCAAAAGGAAGAAGGTCTTCGGTCATTGTCCTCATCTTCGATGCACACCGCTCGCCCGTTAGAGTGCTTCCGCAATTAATGGAAATGGCTTTTTCCGATAAGAAGCACAATAAAACAAGAACCCAGAGCCGCTCGGCATTGTCGCCCAATCCGCACGTCTCTAGAGCATCTCCCGCGGATCGAAATCCCAGATAATCGACTTCCAGGCCCAATACCTGTCGGCTGGTAGCGAAAACGGCGAGCAGGCCTTCACGGCCCGCACCGCGGCTTCTGCGGCTATCTGATAGACGGGGCCGGATTGCGGCGCCTCGAGTGCCGGCTCCCCGTCGAGCGTGCCGTCGGGCAGAAGGCGCCAGCGCAGCGTCACCACCATCGTTTCGATACCGCCGCCGCCACCCGGCAGCTTCCAGCATTGGCGGAGCTGCGCGCTGATCTGGGCCCGCAGGAGATCCTGC
>JAFKKW010000079.1 GCA_017304275.1 Hyphomicrobiales bacterium
CGAGCTCGCGCGCCGCTACGGCTGCAATCTGCAGATGGGCGGCTCCGACCAGTGGGGCAACATCGTCACCGGCATCGACCTCGGCCGGCGCATGGGGATCGCGCATCAGCTCTACGCGCTGACCTGCCCGCTGCTGACCACGGCGTCCGGCGCCAAGATGGGCAAGACCGCTTCGGGTGCTGTCTGGTTGAACGAAGCCCAGCTCTCCGCCTACGACTACTGGCAGTACTGGCGCAACACCGAGGATGCCGACGTCGCGCGCTTCCTGAAGCTCTTCACGACGCTGCCGCTCGACGAGGTGGCGAAGCTCGCAGGTCTCGGCGGGGCCGAGATCAACGAGGCCAAGAAGGTGCTCGCCACCGAGGCGACGGCGCTCGTGCACGGCCGCGACAAGGCGCAAGCCGCCGCGGAAACCGCGCGCACGACATTCGAGCAGGGCGGGCTCGCCGCCGGCCTTCCGACGGTCGAGATCAGCCGCTCCGCGCTGGCATCCGGCAGCGGCCTGCTGGCTCAGTTCGTCGAAGCCGGCCTCGTGGCGTCCAACAGCGAGGCACGCCGTCAGATCAAGGGCGGCGGCCTCAAGGTCAACGACAAGACCGTGACGGACGAGAAGGCGCAGCTCACGGAAGCGGACGTGACCCCCGAAGGCGTCATCAAGCTCTCGCTAGGCAAAAAGAAGCACGTCCTCCTGAAGCCGGTTTAGAGCGCCGCAGCCTTTGGCGCGCCTGCTACGGGCGGAAGCCGTGCATAAGCATTGTTTAATCGGTTGCACAATTCAATAATTATTGTACCGTCCATTTAATGGACACCCGTCAGGCTATAATGGCCCTCGCAGCGCTTGCCCACGAGCAGCGCCTAAACATCTTTCGCCTTCTCGTGCGTGAAGGTCCAAACGGCATGCCTGCCAGCGAAATCGCGACGGCAGTTGGCGCATCGCCCACGGCCGCATCGTTTCACCTCAAGGAACTTGACCGGGCGGGTCTAATCGCCGCCACCCGTGACGGGCGCTACATCCGTTATGCGGTCCGCGTCGAGGGCATGCGCCGACTTCTCACCTACCTCACGGAGGATTGCTGTCAGGGCAATCCGCAGCTCTGCGGCCCGACATTCAAGAGAGTCAAAAACATCTGTAAGTAACGGAGATTCTCGCCATGATAACGAAGACGCCGCTCAACGTTCTGTTTCTCTGCACGCATAATTCATCCCGGTCTATGAACCGTCTCGGTGCAGGCAAGTTCAAAGCCTACAGCGCCGGCAGTCAGCCCAGCGGGACGGTTCATCCCTTTGCGTTGGAGATGTTGCGGCAGCTCAACTACGACACGTCATCGCTGCGCTCGAAGTCCTGGGAAGAGTTTACGGCACCCGATGCGCCGCAACTCGATTTCGTGTTCACCGTTTGCGACAATGCGGCGAACGAGGTGTGCCCCGTCTGGCCGGGGCAACCGATCAGTGCGCATTGGGGCCTGCCTGATCCGTCGGCTGCGAAGGGCAACGACTCGGAGCGCCACTTCGCCTTCGCCGATACACACCGCATGCTGTATCAGCGGATCAGCATTTTCCTCAACCTGCCGCTGACCTCACTCGACAAGCTGTCCTTGCAAAAGCGCCTGGACGATATCGGGCGTGACAAGCATCCGTCGCCGGAGAAAGCGTGATGGTGCCTACCCTAACGCAGCGGCTCGCCGCTGAGTTTCTAGGCACAGCCTTGCTCCTCTGCACTGTGATTGGCTCCGGCATCATGGGTGAAACCCTGGCGGGCGGCAATATGGCCATCGCCCTGCTTGCTAACACGATTGCGACGGGCGCGATGCTTGTCGTGCTCATAACAATGTTAGGGCCGATCTCCGGTGCGCATTTTAACCCGGCGGTGACGGCGGTTTTTGTCGCGCGGCGAGAGACTGCGCCCGGCGATGGCGCTGCTTATGTCCTCGCTCAAATGGCGGGCGCCGTGCTCGGCGTTCTGGCGGCACATGCGATGTTCGATCTGCCGATCTTTCAACTTTCGCAGAAGGCGCGCAGCGGCATGACGCAGGGCTTCTCTGAATGGGTGGCCACCTTCGGCCTGGTTCTCACTATTCTGCTGACGCTTCGCACCCGAGCGGAGGCGGTCGCCATGTCCGTTGGGCTCTATATCACTGCAGCCTACTGGTTCACTGCATCAACCTCGTTTGCAAACCCGGCAGTGACGCTCGCACGCGCCTTCTCGGACACATTCGCGGGCATTCGCCTTGCGGATGTGCCCATATTCGTGGCGGCGCAGATCGTCGGTGCGTTTTGCGGACTTGCCCTTGTTCGCCTGATTACGCACGCTCAACCAGCTATAGATTCAAGCGCCGTCCGGATGCCTGCGGAGTAGATATGTTGGCCCTTGCAGCGAGGTCCGCTCCAGGTCAGACGCCGCTACTTCTTCGCGTCGCTTTTCTTCTTCTTCGAGGGCTTCGTTTCCGACGACCACCCGTCGACCGTCGGCGCGGCGTCGGCGCCTGACGCACGCACGCGCTGCGGCTCACGCGGCGCCTGCACCTGCGGGTTGGGATTCGTCATCTCCATGATGGCGCGCAGGATGCCTGGCGTGAACATCGACAACGGATTGACGAGCACCTGCGGCTGCGACATCGACCCCTGGATGGCGTAGGTGATCCCGAACACGCCCTGGCAGTCGAAGCCGGATACGATCGGCCCCACAAGCGGAATCTCGCAGAGGGCGGAGTTGATACCCTGCAGCGGCACATAGGTGCCGCCGAGATTGATCGAGCGCCTGTTGTAGTCGACCTTGCCGCGGATCGAGGCGCCGAGCAGCGGCCCGCGCACGTAGGAGTCGTCCAGCACGAACTGCCCGTGCCCGACGGAGAACGGCGCCTTCAGGCGCTGGAACTCGAACACCTCGCGCTCGACTTTGCGCTTGCGGCCCGCATCCTCGGTCCCACCGCCGCCAACGCTCGAATAGACCTCCGAGACGATCGGGTCGCCGAGCACGCGGAAATTGTCGACCCACAGCACGCCGCTTTTTTCGGCCGCACCCCGGCCTTCGAGGTCGACCTCGAGCTTGAGACGTCCGCCTTGCAGGTTCGGATAGAAGCCGATCAGCTTGAACGCTTGTCCCGCGTCGTCCGACTCCGCGGTCAGCATCCGCGGTCCGTTCGGCTTGAGCTGCACGGAAAAGGTTTTCCCGCCGTCGAGCGTGCCCTGTGCCTCGATCGCGACGAGCTGGTCGCCGCGCTCTGAAATCTTCGTCTTGTAGCTTCTGAGCGAGACGTCCGAATGACCGAGAACGGTGTCGATCTCGGCCGTGAGGTCGACGCCCGCCGCCGGATGCAACGCCTTGATCTTCGTCTCAGTGGTGTTTCCGAGCGCAAGCAGCGAGCGGAACAAGTCCTTGGCATCGAACGTCGAGCCTTTGACGGCGATCTTCCAGACGCGCTGGGCGTTGATCTTGCCCGTGACCTGCAGCCGCGACACGACATTGACCGAGAAGTTCGGGAACGAGAACTCGCTCATCTCCCGCTTGTCGTCCATCGTCAGCCAGCCGTCGAGGGCGATGGTGTCTCCGACGACGCGGAAGTTCTGAAGCTGGGTCTTTGTAGGATCCGACAGGTCGACATCGCATTCGAGGGACGCGATGCGTCCCGGCGCCTTGCGCCAGGCCATGTCCACGAACAAAAGCTCGGCATTGGTGAGATCGGCACGCACATGGATGGTGGACGGCGCGTCGGGTTTAGCCGCGATCGTCACCTCGACAGGCACCTCGCCCTGCACCAGATGGTTGACGTCGAGCCCGAGCTGCGTGCGGTCGGAGTTGTCGAGCGTCGCCGATATCCGGATCGGCGGCTGCATCTCGGGCGGCGCATCGAGAATGCGATGCATCTGTAGTTTCGTCACCACGCCGTTGATGATCAGGTCGCCCTTGGCGATCACGCCGATGTCGGAGACGTTGAGATCGATGGTCCCGCCCTGCAGGTTGACGTTGTGCGCCTTGCTTCTGCCCTTGAGATCCGTGAGGCGCGCCTTGCCTTCGGCCTTGATCACGGTCGCACCGCTGACGAGCGGCATCGAGATCTTGATCTCCCCGTCGACTTTGCCGTCAATTCCGTCGATCGGCAGCGGACCCTGTCCGGCCAGATGAAGCTGGCTGTGATTGAGCGTGTCGATCAATGCCGAAAGCGGCGCCTGCGATTTGAGGGCAAGTTCGGCGATCGGCGCCTCGTGACTGACGTCCACGACCGTGAAACGCCCGTCCTTGACCGGAAACTTGTTGGTTTCGCTGGCGATGATGTCCGCCTCCGGCACGATGACCTCGAGTGTGCTGTTCTCGAGGCGGATGGTGGCCTGCGCGGCCTCGATTGGGAGGCTTTTCGGCAGCGGGCGCATTCTGAGGTCGGCGACTTCCATCGTCGCCGAAAGGCGCTCGGTGCTGGTGGAGGGGGCCGCCCCGTCCGGGCCGTCGCTGCCCTCGAGGAAACGTCCTGACAGCAACTTGAGGGATGCGGACTTGATCGAGGCGCGCTCGACCTCC
>JAFKKW010000080.1:0-4500 GCA_017304275.1 Hyphomicrobiales bacterium
CATGATCGCGCGCTGGATCGGTGCGGCGCCGCGCCAGCGGGGAAGCGCCGAGGCATGGACGTTGAAGCATCCGAGACGCGGCGCGGCCAGGATCGGTTGCGGCAAGATCAGGCCGTAGGCGATGACGACCGCCGCGTCGGCGCCGAGGTCTGCAAAGAGGGTTTGCTGCGCGGCGTCCTTCAGCGAGCGGGGCGTCCGCACGGGGATGCCGAGGGCGGCGGCCTTGGTGTGGACCGGTGACGGCCGCTCGGCGAGGCCGCGTCCGGCAGGGCGGGGCGGCTGCGCGTAGACGGCCAGCACCTCGTGTCCCGCCGCGTGGATCGCCTCGAGGGCTGGCACGGAGAAGTCCGGTGTTCCCATGAATACGATCTTGAGCGACATGGGCGACCTTCGGGCGGAGTCTGATGCGAGGTGAGGAAGCGTTCGGCGCTCCGCTCAGGCGGGGGCTTCGCGCGCCGCCTTCTTGAACTTGCGGACCACCATATCGCGCTGCAACCGAGACAGGAAATCGATGATCAGTTTGCCGTTGAGGTGGTCAATCTCGTGCTGCAGTGCGGTCGCGAGTAGACCGTCGGCCGCCAGCTCCTGCGGCTTTCCCTGGCGATCGATGTAGCCGACCACGAGGCGCGCCGGGCGCTCGATCTCGAGGCGGAAGTCCGGGATCGAGAGGCAACCCTCCTCGTGAACGCGCGTTTCGTTGCCGTCGATCTTCAGGATCTCGGGATTGAAGAGCGTCAGGGGATTCGGCTGGTCGTCCTCGTCGGCGACGTCGAGCACGATCAGGCGCTTCGGAACGCCGACCTGGATCGCCGCCAGACCGACGCCGGGCGCGTCGTACATGGTTTCGAGCATGTCGTCGGCGAGCTTCAACAGCTCCGCGTCGACCTGCTCGACGGGGTCGGAAGCCTTGCGCAGAAGGGGATCGGGCAGGGTGATGATCGGAAGCGTGGACATGGCCTTGAAATAAGGAAGTCGGAGGTGGTGGTCAATCTGGCGACAGTTGAGCGCAACCGGCTCCCGGAACGCCTATTAACGACTACGTATGATTACCAGGGTCGGTGAAACAGTCTGCATTCGCAAGCAACTCCATTGTAACATTGTGTATTGTTGCGGGGGAGTCTTCGCTCTCCGGATACCGGTGCCGATGAAGCACGACCTCAAACCCCTGATCCTTGGCCGGCGCGAATGGGTCGCTTTGCCGGACCTGGGGCTGTTCGCCATCAAGGCAAAGGTCGATACCGGCGCGCGGACCTCGGCGCTGCATGCCGAGCAGATCGAGACGTTCGCGTCCCACACCGCGACACGCGCGCGCTTTCTCGTGCGGCCGCTGCTTGAGGCGCCGGACCTCGCCGTGTGGTGCGAGGCGGATCTCATCGGCGAGCGCGACGTCACGAGCTCCAGCGGCGAGCGGGAGTGCCGTTGCATCATCGCGACGACGCTGCGCGTGGGCGGACGCGCCTGGCCGATCGAGCTCGGCCTCACCAACAGGGAAGGCCTTGCGCATCGCATGCTGCTGGGACGCCAGGCCATTCAGCCGGGCATGCTGGTCGATCCGGCTCATTCTTTCCTGTTGCCCAAGCTCAGCATGCGGCTCTACAAAGCTTCGGCATAGACGTTTTTGGAACAACCTACATTTCGATAAGGATTCATTCGTAATGGCAGCGAACGAGAAGACATCTGCGGCCGTGGCAAAGATCGCTGCAAAGGGCCTTCGGGACCCTGCGGCCCTCACCAACGCGGAGATCAAGAAGCTTGCCGCTTCGGCGCTCACGCAGGCGGCCGACAAGCCTGCCAAGAAGCCGGCCGCCAAGAAGACGGCCGTCAAAAAAGCGGCTGCCAAGAAACGCGCGAAGTAATCGCGTTTTATCGCGGCGTTGCCTCAGGCGACGCCGATGATGCGGGCGAGAGCGGCGTTGACGTGCTTTACGTTGAAACGCCGCTCGGCCTTGAGGCGAGCGGCGCGCGAGCCGGGGCCAAGCAGAGCCGGGTTGCGCAGATAGCACTCCATGGCGGCTGCAAGACTGGCGACGTCGGCAGGCTCGACCATACAGCCCGAGACCATCTCATCCACCGTGTCCGCGCAGCCGGGTGTGCGCGTCGTGACGACGGGCCGCCCGGTTGCGAGTGCCTCCAGCGCTGCGCGGGGCATCCCTTCGCCGTAGGATGGGTAGACAAAGACGTGGCAGGCGGCGAGGGCCGGGCGTACGTCTTCGAGGTTGCCTAGATATTCGACCGCGCCGCCGCTGGTCAGGGTTCGGGGCGCAACCGCGTCCGGCGTATCGGCCGGCTGGCCCGCGAGTCGGAACGTCGCGTTCGGCCATTCGGCTTTCAGCTGCTGCGCGGCAGCCTTGTATTCCATTACGCCCCGGCGCCGCTCCAGCCGGCTCAACATCAGGAACACCAGCCCGCCCTCGTGCGGCGGCATGGGGACTGCGGGATACTTCTTGAGATCGATGCCGCTGCCGGGAACGACCAGCGTCTGCATGTTGCGCGGCACGAGGCCGAGCCGCATCAGCGTGTGCTCGTTGTCGCGATTGTGCAGCACGATGGCGTCGCTGGCCCGGATGGCGTCGGCAAATCGCCGGCGTCCGACGCTTTCGACGCCGTCGCTCGGCAGACCGTTGATGACGCTGACGACGCGCCGCACGTTTGCCCGCCGTGCGGCGATGGCAGAGAGGGTCAGCGTGCGCAGACCGACGGCGAGCACGACGTTGGGCTGCCAATCGTTGAACTGGGTCACGAGCGCCTTGATCGTCTGCCAGTCGGCCAGGATGCGAAGCGACGGCGGCGGCTCGACGATGCGATGCTGGGCGCCGAGGCCGCGCAGGATGCGGATGTAGCGTCCGGGGCCGGGTGGCGTGATGCAGAGAACGCGATGGCCGCGTTTGACCAGCCATTGGATGAAATCGTGCCGGAGGACGGCAGCGGCCTCCAGCGACGGCGCGACGAGCGCGATGCGTTCCGAAACGGGCTGGGTCACTGCGCGGGCCGATCATGCCGATTCTGATGCGGCGAATCCTATCTTAGCCGTGCCGGGCGCAACAAGAACCGCAGCCTGGAACCGGGCCGGCATGCACAGGTTCAAGGGGCGCGGCTAGCTGCCGGGCTTGCCCTCGACAGAAGCCCGTCGAAGAGCCGCAGGCAAAGCCAGACCGCGAGGCAGCCGAACAGGATGCCGCCTGCCATGTGCGCGGTGAGGACGCCCTGGGCGCCCGCCAGCGAGCTTCCGAGATGCACGAGGGGAATGGTGCCGATGGTGGCCCGGCCCCAATTGAGGAGCGTGGCGTAGTGCGGATAGTCCAGCGTGTTGAAGACGGCATTGACCACGAACAGCGCTCCCATGAACGCAAACAGAGGCGCGAGCCAGACGTTGAACAGGGTGATCAGGTCGGCCGCGGTTCCGGTAACGCCGAAGGCGTGGACAAGGCTCGGCGACAGAATGGCGAGCACGATCCAGGCGACGAGCGTGAATCCGACGTTCACGCCGAGGGCGAGCTTGAATGCCTCGCGCACGCGGGCCCCTTCCTCAGCGCCGTAGTTCTGGCCGATGATGGGTCCGATCGAGGACGAAAGCGCGTAGATGGCGCCGAAGGCGACGGGCAGGATGCGGCCGATGATCGCCCAGCCGGCGACGGCATCGTCGCCGTGAGTCGCGATGATGGCGGTGACATAGGCATTCGAGACGGGAGAGGCGATGTTGGTCAGGATGGCGGGCACTGCAATCGCGGTGAATGTCGGCAGGTCGGCTACGAATGTGGGCATCCGCGGCCGGGCGATCAGGCGGTGCACGCGGACGACGCCGTACAGGCCGACGGTCAGGAACGCCAGCCGGGCGCCGACGGTCGCCCATGCGGCGCCCTCGATGCCGAGATCGAGGCCGAAGATGAAAATGGGATCCAGGATCGTGTTCACGACGGCGCCATAGAGCGTGACGTTCATGGCACGGCGCGCGTCTCCGGCCGCGCGGAGGACCGATGCCGACGTCATCGCCAGCGTGAGCGCGGGGAGGCCGATGGTGGTGATCGTGAGATAGCGCGCGGCAAGCTCATGCGTGCGGCCGCTCGCGCCGAGCGCGGTGAGCATCCAGGGGATCGCGAGATATATGACGATCGCGGCCATGAGCCCGGCGCAGAGGCTGGCGATGTGCGCGTTGACGGCGTAGCGGGCGGCGCGCAGGCGTCGCCGTTGACCGAGCGTGCGCGAGACCATGGTGGTTGCGGCGATGCCGAGGCCGATGCCGATCGAGATGGTGAAATAGAGGATGGAGCTCGCATAGCCCACCGCGGACAGGACGGCCCGATCGTCGAGCCTTGACAGGAAAACGATGTTGGCGAGATCGCTGAGGAAAATGGCGCCCAGTCCGACGCCGCCGGCGCCGCTCATGACCAGGATGTGGCGCAGAAGCGACCCGGTGACGAATTTCGGCGGCGCGTGCGATTGCGCGTCCGGTGCCGGCTGGGTGTCCATCGTGCTCCTCGCGAAAAGCGGGCTGGGTGCGGT
>JAFKKW010000080.1:4560-5013 GCA_017304275.1 Hyphomicrobiales bacterium
GCCTTTGATGAGACCGATGATTCACGCTTCGGACTGATAGGGTCGGAAGCGATCATGGTCTAGATGCGTTTTCTGGCCTTGATGGCGGCTGCCAGCGTGCCCTCGTCCAGATAATCGAGCTCGCCGCCGATGGGAACACCCTGGGCCAGGCGCGAGACGACGACGCCGGAGGGTGCGAGCTGCTCCGTCAGATAGTGGGCGGTCGATTGGCCTTCAACCGTAGCATTGAGGGCCAGGATGATCTCCTTCACCTCACCCGATGCCGCACGTTCGACGAGGCGAGCGATGTTGAGGCGATCGGGGCCGATGCCGTCCAGGGGAGACAGGTGGCCGCCCAGCACATGGTAGGGAGCGTTGATCACGGCGGCGCGCTCGAGCGCCCAGAGGTCGCCGATTTCCTCCACGACCACGATCGTGCTGCGATCGCGGCGGTCGTCGCGACAAATGGTGCAG
>JAFKKW010000081.1 GCA_017304275.1 Hyphomicrobiales bacterium
CCGATGGGGAGAGGTCGGAAGCGATCTGAGGATCGCTTCCGGGTGAGGGGGCGCCCCGAATGCGCCGCTGGCGATACCGCATTGCTTCACAGCGAATTTCTATCCTTACCGCGCACCCGCTCGACCAGTTGCGCCACATGCTCCGGCGGCGTTTGTGGCACGATTCCATGGCCCAGGTTGAAGATGAATCTTTTCCCCTCCATGAGATCGAGGATCTCGTCCACACGATCGTCGAGCCGCTCGCCGCCTGCGACCAGCAGCAGGGGATCGAGATTGCCCTGCACGACGACGTCCTGATCGTCGAACGCCTCGCTCATCACGAACGGCGGCGTCGCCGTATCGCAACCGATTCCGTTGACGCCCGTCTCGGACACGTACCAGACCGCCGTCGCCCCCGCGCCGCGCGGGAACCCGATCACCGGCACATCCGGATGGAGATCGCGCATCGCCTCGCGGATCGTCCGCGTCGGCGCCACCACCCAGCGATCGAACTCGTCGTCTGGCAGCGAGCCCGCCCAGGTATCGAAAATCTGCAAGCAATCGGCTCCGGCCTTGACCTGCCGGTCCAGATAATCGATCGACGCTGCCACCAGGAGATCGATCAGGGCCCCGAACCCGTCCGGGTCTCGATAGGCCCAAAGCCGCGCCTCCGCCTGATCGGCCGAGCCCTGCCCCTGCACCATGTACGTCGCGACCGTCCAGGGCGCGCCGCAGAACCCGATCAGTGCCGTCTCGTCCGGCAGATCCTGTCGCAACCGGGACACCGTCTCCGCCACGATCCCGAATTTTTCGGCCGTCGCCGCCAGGCTGAGCCCCTTGAGGCCGCCGACCGACCGGATCGGATCGAGCCGCGGCCCCTCCCCTTCGACGAACCGCACCGTCTGGCCCAGCGCATCCGGCACCACGAGAATATCCGAAAACAGGATCGCCGCATCGAACCCATAGCGGCGGATCGGCTGCAGCGTCACCTCCGCCGCGAGCTTCGGCGTGTAGCAAAGGTTCAGAAAGTCTCCGGCTTCCGCGCGTGTCGCACGGTACTCCGGCAGATAGCGCCCCGCCTGGCGCATCAGCCAGACCGGCGGCACGTCGAGCACCTCGCCACGGAACGGCGCCAGGAACCGTCGCCCCCGAACCGACCCACGTTCGCCCATCGTCTTCCCTTCAATCAAAAACTAAGAGTCTGAGAGTTGTTGTTATTGTTATTAGGGGCGTGGGTTGCGGGCATAGCGGCCTTCTCCCCCGCTTCTCCAAAGCCTATCGACACCTGAGAAAGCCCAGCCGCAAGACGTGGCGTCCCGCCCCGAGCCGCGCCACTAGGCCCGGCCAGGACCATGAGAGTCAACCACTTGCTCGCTAACCTTGTCGCACGCTGCCTGTGGACGAGATGTTGAATTCCGGTGGGAGCCTGTCGAGGATGCGGCAATCACCGGGGACACCGATCTTATAGGAAATTTCCTCCACATCGGTGATAGTCGGGGTAAGTCCGTGGACAACCGGCCCGTCATCCCGACCACCCGCCGGACCGGCCTGTCAGTCCCTGCATAACGAGGGTCTTCTTCCACAGATGGTCAACAGCCAGCCGAGCTACTTCCACCTGCATCTCGTATCGGATTCCACCGGCGAGACCCTGACCACCATCGCCAAGGCGGCCGCCGTTCAGTACGCGCAGATCCGGCCCATCGAGCACGTGCATCCGCTGGTGCGCAACGCGCGCCAGTTGAAGCGCGTGCTGCAGGAGATCGAGCAGGCGCCGGGCATCGTGCTCTATACGATCGTCAACCTGGACCTGATCGCGGACCTGGAGTTGCGCTGCAAGGAGCTCAAGGTGCCGTGCTTGGCCGTCCTGCAGCCGATCATGCAGGTGTTCGAGTCCTACCTCGGCGCGCCGCAGACGCCGACGGTCGCCGGCCAGCACGTGCTCGACGCGGACTACTTCCGCCGCATCGACGCCTTGAACTTCACCATGGCCCACGACGACGGCCGCCTGCCGGAGAACCTGAACGAGGCCGACATCGTTCTGCTCGGCATCTCGCGAACCTCCAAAACGCCGACCAGCATCTATCTGGCCCAGCGCGGCTACAAGACCACCAACGTGCCGCTGGTGCCGTCGCTTCCGTTCCCGGAGGAGATCGCTGGCCAGCATACGGCGTTCGTCGTCTGTCTCATCGCGAGCCCCGACCGGATCGCCGAGGTCCGCCGCAACCGCGCGCTGTTGCTCGCCGATCGCGACCTCGACGACTATGTGGACCGCAGCCGGATCGCGGCCGAGGTCGCCTATTCGCGCAAGCTCTGCGCCAAGCACGGCTGGCCGATCATCGACGTCACGCGCCGCTCGGTCGAGGAAACCGCCGCGACCATCATCAGCCTGATGCACGACCGCGAAACGGGAGAGCTCGCACAAGGCGTCGAGGAGATCGCCGGCCAGGGTCAGGGTAAGTAGACGCGATGGCCGACCAACCGCCACTGCTGGTGCTGGCATCGGGCAGCGCGACCCGGCGCGCGCTCCTGGAGGCCGCCGGAATCGCCGTCAGCGTCCAACCGGCCGATGTCGACGAGGCCGCGCTTCGCGATGCGATGGTTGCCGCGGACGAAGGTGTTTCACATGAATCGGTCGCGCGCGTGCTCGCCGAGGAGAAAGCCAAGGCCGTGAGTGCACTGAAACCGGATGCCCTCGTCATCGGCGCCGACCAAGTGCTGTCGTTCGAAGGCCGCCTGTTCGAGAAGCCGAAGTCGGTCGACGAAGCGCACGCGCATCTGATGACTTTGCGCGGAAGGACGCACGCGCTGCATTCCGCCGTCGCGCTCGCCACACAAGGAGCGGTCGTGTGGCAGGATACCCGCACGGCGCGCTTGACCATGCGCGAGTTCAGCGGCGCGGCGTTGGACGAATACCTCGCGCGCGCAGGAGAGGCAGTGCTGACCTCCGTCGGCGCCTATCAGATCGAAGGCCCGGCCGTGCAATTGTTCGAGGACGTCGAAGGCGATCACACGACCATTCTCGGTCTGCCGCTCCTGCCGCTGCTGAAGGAGCTGCGCCGCCGCGAGGTGCTCACGTCATGAAACGAGCCTGTGTCATCGGCTGGCCCATCGAGCACTCGCGCTCGCCCGCGATCCACGGCTACTGGCTCGATCGCTATAAGATCGATGGCAGCTATATCAAGCGCGCCGTCGCGCCGGAGGAGGTCGAAACCTTCCTCGGCACGCTCGCAGCCGAAGGATTCGCTGGCTGCAACGTCACCATCCCGCACAAGGAGGCGGCTTTCCGCTGCGCCGATGAACGCGATGCATCTGCCGTCGCGGTCGGAGCTGCCAATACGCTGTGGCTCGATGAGAAGGGACGCCTTTACGCCGCTAATACCGATACTTACGGCTACATGACGTACCTGACTCTCAAGGCCGAGGATTGGAGCTACCGCGACGCACCTGTGTCCATTCTGGGAGCCGGCGGTGCCGCGCGCGCCATCGTCTACGGCTTCCTTGAAGCGGGCGTGCCCGAGATCCGCGTCTTCAACAGATCGGCCTCCCGCGCCGAGGCGCTCGCCAAGGATTTCGGCCCGCGCGTCAAGTTCCTGCCGTGGGAGCAGCGCTCGCGCGCCTCGACGGAAGCCGCCGTCCTCGTCAACACGACGTCGGTGGGACTCAAGGGAGACGGCGCGCTGGGCATCGATTTTGCCGATTTCCATCCCGATTGCATCGTCTCCGACATCGTCTACGTGCCGCTCGAGACCGGGCTCATTCGCGAGGCGCGCCGCCACGGCCTGCGCACCGTCGATGGCCTCGGCATGTTGCTGCATCAGGCCGTTCCGGGCTTCGAGAAATGGTTCGGCGTGCGGCCCGAGGTGACGGTCGAGCTGTACGACCGCATCGCCGCCGACATCGAGGCCGCGTGATGCTGATCGTCGGCCTCACGGGATCGATCGGCATGGGAAAGTCGACCGTCGCGGCCATGCTCCGCGCGCGCGGCATTCCCGTGTTCGACGCCGACGCGGCGGTGCACAAGCTTTACGCCGGTGAAGCCGTGCCGCATATCGAGGCCGCGTTCCCGGGCACAACCGTGAACGGCGCCGTCGACCGCCCGAAGCTTGCGGCTGCGCTGGCGAAGGATGCGGATCGCTTCCGCGAGCTGGAAAAGATCGTGCATCCGCTGGTGGCGGCCGCAGAGCGGCGCTTCCTGCACGAAGCCCACGAGCGCGGCGACAAAATCGTCGTGCTCGAGATCCCTCTGCTCCTCGAGGTCGGCCGGCATCTGCATGTGGATAGCGTCATCGTCGTGTCGGCGCCCGCTCCTCACCAGCGCGCCCGTGTGCTCGAGCGCCCGGGCATGACGGAAGACCGCCTCGACGCGCTGCTCGAGCGGCAACTATCCGATGCCGAAAAGCGCCGTCATGCCGATTACGTTGTGGATACCGGTGTCGCGCTCGCCGACACCGAAGCCCAGGTCGATAAGATCCTCGCAGCGTTGAAGTCGAAGCCTGCCCA
>JAFKKW010000082.1 GCA_017304275.1 Hyphomicrobiales bacterium
TGCGCTCGTTGGGCAAGCGGTTGGCGGCGGCGATCTCATTCATCGGAACGTTGAAGCGGCGCGAGAGGGAGTAGAGCGTGTCGCCCTGGCGGACCTCGATCACATGCGGTGCGCTGCTCGGGCGGTAGGGTGCGCGATCGCTGGGGCCTGTGGATCCTGTCGTGATGCCGGAGGGCGGCTGCTGCCAGCGCGCGTTGGGGTCGCAGGCGCGGGCACCGGGTCCGATGCTTGCCGTCTCGATGTTGCGCGGGCCGCCATAGCGTCCGTGACCGCTGTCGTAGGCCGCGATCTCGCGCGGTGTCGGCTGGCCCGGATCGACGTAGCGGCGCGGGGCCTCGGCGTAGGGGCGTGCGTAGCTGCCGCCGTACGACGATCCGTCCGGATAGCGGCGCGGCTCGTCGCGCGTCATTCCCTCGCGCGGCCTGAGGCTCGATGTGGTGAAGGCGTCCTGCGAGCCGCCGGAGCTGCAGCCGGCAACGATCGCGGACAGTGATGCAAGGACCAGCGTTGGGACGCCGATCGCGCGGTGACGGGGACGCATGACAAAACACTCCGTTTACGCTTCGATCTCTAGAAAGCGCAGCTTTTTGTTAATGCGCCGTTAAGCACAACTGCTGTGATACGCTCATCGAGCGGAGACGACGTGTGGGCGTGGCGGAGCGTGAGACTTGAGGCTGATCCTCAAACTGGCAGCGGGAGCGGCGTTGGCGATGGGATTGCTGGCATTGATCGTTCCGGTTCTGCAGCGCCATCTCATGTATTTCCCGGACACGACGCATTTCACGCCGGCGGAAGCCGGACTTGCGGGCGTTACGGAGCGTGTGCTCGAAACACCCGACGGCGCGCGCGTCATCGCCTGGTACGGCAAGGCCAAGCCCGGGCAGCCGACGATCCTCTACTTTCACGGCAACGCGGGCTCGCTCGAGACGCGCACCGAGCGCATCCGCAAGTACATGGCGCGTGGGCTCGGCGTGTTCATGATGACGTATCGCGGGTTCGGCGGCAGCAGCGGGCACCCCTCGGAAGCCGCCAACGTCGCGGACGCGATGCTGGCCTACACGACGCTCACGGCCTCAGGTGTCGATCCGCTCGACATCATCGTGTATGGGGAGTCGCTCGGCACGGGCGTCGCCGTGCAGGTGGCGGCGGAGAAGCGCGTGGCAGGGCTGGTGCTCGATGCGCCGTATACGTCGATGGTGGATCTCGCCGCCCTGCATCATCCGTTCATTCCGGGCCGCTGGTTCATGACGGACCGCTACGAGACGCGCGGGCATATCGCGAAGATCGACGCGCCGCTGCTGGTGATGCACGGCGAGAAGGACCGCATCGTGCCGATCGAGATGGGGCGCGAGATTTTCGCGCGTGCGCCGGAGCCGAAGGCGCTCAAGACCTTTCCGCAAGCGGGGCACGACGACCACTACAAGTTCGGATCGTACGACGCGCTCTATGCGTGGATCGCGGCGTTGCGTGCGGACGGCCAGCGCCGGCAGGGGTGATCGAGAGCAAAGTCGCGATGGTGTGGGGCGTACATTCGCACACGCAGTGAGGGCGAGATGGTGTCCGTTTACCGTTCAACAGCGAACAATGGTGGGCGAACTTCTAATTTTGAGCCAGAGCAACGTTGGGCAGACGCCCAACATTTGTGCGGCAGGTTCTTTAGCAAAGCCGATCGCCTTGAGATCGGGCTATGTTGCCTCGACTTTCGCTTGGTCGAGCTTGCTGCAGTAGATGGCGGTCTCCATCAGCAGCGTCAGTGCAATATCAGGCGGCAGAACGTCTTTCACGTCTTGAATAGGCCGGCTTGAAGCTTGCGCGGCTATGGCAGACCACCAAGCCACAGGAGCTACTCCATACTCGTTACTCGCTCCCGGAAACTTTCCTGAAAAGCACATGACGGCTACCGGCCAGACTGCCTTCAGAAGATCGCGGGGGTGTACTTGCGCTTGGTGTCGGGCGGGCACGGAACTCCTGCCTTCGTTTGCTCCCCCGATTGTCGATGAGACGTGTCTAAACATGGACTCAAGCTTGGGAACCTGCTGCGCCTTGAGGCCTGTGCCCACTGCTCCACCGAGGGCTAACGACCAGATGCATCTGTTGCCTTCAGAATTGGTCTTAGGCACCAACATGTTGTTTAGAGCGTCACCGAACCAATACTGATCACCAGACGCTGTGCCCGCGCGGTTTATGTTTACACCCATCACGGGCGGATTTCCGGCGAACAGTGTCCGTTGCGCAGCGTACCCGGCGATGGCACCGACGGCCGAAATGTAAGTTTCGGCATGGATACGACCGTCAAATGTCAGGCGCCTTGGAAGATTCCCTACCAAATGGCCGAGAGCAAAATTACATGCCACTGCCTCGGGGGCATTTTTCCAGGGAAGTTCGTTCGCTGCGGTTTCCATCTTAACGTCCTGAGCCAAGGCAGGCAGGCGAGCCAAGCGGACGGATCCAAATGCTGCGCAGCCGGTAAGCACGGATCTTCGATCAAGCATCCAAGCTACCATTTGTCACTCCACAACGTGCGGCAAGCGGCCTGCGTCTCATGAGTTTGGAGGTTATCCGAACAATCTTTCGATTGTCCGTGATTGCGACGCCACATGCCGATTGATAATCGGCAGTGACGCCGTACCATTCCTGGCCCTCAGCAGAACTCGGTCGGGTGGGTCGCGATGAGGTGGGGTTGCGCTTGAAGCGGATCGATCGCGTTCGGCTGCGCGTCACCCGCACGCGCGTCAGGTGAACAGGTAGATGAGGCCGGCGATGAGGGCGAAGAAGGCGGCGGTGCCGAGGCCGGCGAAGTAGGGATAGGCGCGGATGCGGCCGGCGGGCGTGTCGAGCTCCTTCATGATGACGACACCGCCCATGCTGCGGCGGAACCAGCCGGTCACCTGACCCTTCTGTCCGATGTGCGGTTTGATGCGCGCCCAGCCCGTCCAGGCGTCGCCGAGCGGGCCCAGAAGCGAGCGGAAATCGACGAATATGCGGCCGGTTCCGTCGGCGAAGATCGTATCCTCGCCGACGATGGAGCCGGCATCGGCGCGGCCGATCACCTCGCCTTCGAGGCGCACCGGACGGCCGACGACAGGGGAGGCCGCGACGTCGCCCATGAGGCTCACGATCGTCTCGTCGACCGGGGTGTGTGCCGGGTACGTGATCGGCACGAAGGCAAGCCAGGCGATGATGCCGGCGGGAATTGCGAAGAGCGCCAGCGCGGGCGTGCTGCTCGTGATGCCCCATAGTCCGACGATGAGGGCGACGATGGCAGGCAGGACGACGACGCCAACCTCGCGCCAGAACTTGGTCCGCAGCGCGGCCGGGTCGACTTTCGCGCGCTCTGCCGCGGCCTCGATGTCGATGTCGGGGAATGCCTGCCCCTTCGCTCTGGCGATGGCGGAGAGCGCCTCGGTGCGCTTGCCGGTGAGCGGATGCGTGGAGTTGAGCTCCACGAGCCTGGCCCACGGATTGTAGATCTCGAACAGCATGGCGTCGGCGGTCGCGTCGGGAAACGTCTTCGACGCCTCGACCACGAGGCCGAGGTGGCTCGCGCCCTTGTAGTCCATGACGCCCATGTGGCGCGTGGAGGCCAGCAACTCGCGCGACGCGTCGGTGTCGGCCGCCTCGGCGATGCCGTAGGCGACCTTGACCAGCGCGTTGGCGAGGTGGCGCGCCTCGATGCGCTCGGCGGAGAAGCTGTCCGCCAGATATTCGCGGGTGCGGGAGAGATAGAGCAGCAGGTAGGTGCCGATGATGTACATCACGTAGGCGACCATGCCGACCGCCGCAGCGCCGCCCTTTTTCCGCGAGGAGCCCGAATTGCGGCCCAGGGCCGAATAGATGACGTAGAGCATCTGCACGAGGGTGCCGGCCACCGTCATGACCAGGAAGTCCATGTGGACGATGTGGCCGAGCTCGTGGGCGACCACGGCGCGGGCCTCCTCCTCGGTCAGGAACTCGGAGATGCCGTCCGTCAGCACGATGCGCGCGCTGGAGCGGAACAGGCCGTAGGTGAAGGCGGTCGGGTTGCGGTCGGGAATGATGCCGACGGACGGCGCCTTGAACCCATATTGCCTGGCGACGTCATGGACGATGGCGTGGACGTGCGGATACCGCGCCTCGAGCGTCGCGTCGTCGAGCCAGACGACCCTGTTCATCCATTTCAGCATGAGGTCGGTGAGCCAGGGGCTCACGACGAAGATCAGCGTGTTGATGATGAGGACGAGCGTCAGCGCGGGGGCGAGATCGAGGCTGCCCATGGCGACGAAGGCGGCGATGATCACGCCGGCGAGCATCGCCGTCAGCAACGACAGCGTGACGAGAGATGCGAAGACGAGCTTGCCCATGCGGGCGAGGATAGTCGACTGCGGGCGGCACGCCGTGTTCTCTACGGAACACACACAAAAAAATTCGCCGCCGGACTATCAGCCGACGGCGAACGAATTCCTGTCAGGAAATTTCA
>JAFKKW010000083.1 GCA_017304275.1 Hyphomicrobiales bacterium
GGACGTCACCCTGACGTCGGTCGGGGTCCAGATCGCGTTTCCGCATGCCGCTCGGAGATTGCCAAGCCGCGCCAGGAGTTCCGACGTGCCGGGCCGTCAACGTCGGGTGAGGGTCACCGTCCACCCAGGCCGTCGAGGTAGATGAGGACGGCGGCTTCCAGAAGCTCCTCGGGGCGCATGGGGATCGGGCGGCGGGCGCGGTCGCCGCGGGCGAAGAGAGCTGCGATGCCGTGCGAGAGCGACCAGATGTGCAGCGCCATCATCAGCGGCGGCGGGCGGCGGTCCTTGGGTAGCGTGGCAATGACCGCCTCGCATGCGTCGCGCAGCACGGCGAACGCGCGGTCGCCTTCGGTGCGCACGTCGGGATAGTCGGCGAGCGACAGGCCGCTTTCGAACATGGCGGAGAAGAACGCCGGCTCGCGCGAGGCGAAGGCCAGGTAGGCCGCGCCGAGCCGGTTGAAGGCCTCGCGCGCGTTCGGGCGGCCGTTGTCCCAGGCTTGCGTCAGCGCCTGGGTGAAGGCCTCGAAGCCGCGCTTGGCGACGTCGGCGAGCAGCGCGTCGCGGTCGCGGAAGTGGCGGTAAGGTGCGGCAGGAGATACGCCCGCGGCGCGGGCGGCCTCGGCAAAGGTGAAGCCGGCGGGACCTTTCTCGCGAATGAGATTCAGCGCGGCCTCTATCAGGGCTTCGCGCAGGTTGCCATGATGATAGCCCCGGCGCGCGCCGGGGTTGTCCTTGTGCCACGTCATGGGGGACGTTGTAGCTTATTCGCGGGCGGCGGGCAGCAAGTAGGCAGCAGAGGCGGGGATGAAGTGACTGTCATATACGTCGACGCGGATGCCTGCCCGGTCAAGGAGGAGGCGCTCAGGGTGGCGGAGCGGCACGGCTTCGCGATCGCCTACGTTTCCAATGCCTGGATGCGCCTTCCGGAGGGGGCGAATGTGCAGCGTGTGGTCGTGGCGGAAGGGCCGGACGCGGCCGACGACTGGATCGCGGAGCGGATCGGCGCGGGCGACATCGCCGTCACGGCCGATATTCCGCTCGCGTCGCGTTGCCTCAAGGCCGGCGCGCAGGTGGTCGGTCCGACGGGGAAGCCGTTCACGGACGCCAACATCGGTACGGCGCTCGCGATGCGCGATCTCTCCCGGCACCTGCGGGAGACAGGGGAAAGCCGAGGGTTCAATGCGTCGTTCACGCGCCAGGACCGGTCGCGGTTTCTCGAGGCGCTCGAGCTTGCGGCGCAGCGGGCGAAGAAGGGTGGGTAGGAGGCAGCGGGCAGCAGGCAGCAGGCAGCAGGTGAACCTGTTGCCCGTTTAGCGTCTGACGGCGCGCAGCTCTTCTTCGATGCGCGCGGATTGAGAGGGCCAACTGGCGGCCAGCCAATCGTCAGTGCCGAACAGCCAATACCAGAAGCGGTTGCGGCGGTAGTATTTCTCGACCGTCACCTTGTGCATCTTGTCGACCGTGGCCGAGAGGGTCTCGAGCATCTCGATGGGACGGATGGCCGCCTGCTCCAGGCTTTCGATGCGCGCCGCCAAGGTTGCGAATGCGGTGGCTGCGCCCTGTGCCTCGGTGTCGATGGTGGTCGCGAGGGTGTGGTGATCGGAGTGGATGCGCGACAGGCCGTCGTGCACCTCGCTCATGTCCTGCGTGATGCTTTCCGTCAGCGCCACGATATTTTCCTGGTGGCGCTCGGTCAGGCGCTCGAGCAAGAGGCGCAGCTCGGCGCGCTCACGGGCGGCGTCGGCGGCGTGATTGTTCAACGTCTCCTCGAGCGCCGCCAGCCGGCGGTTGGTATCGGCGATGCCGTCCGCGGCGGCGGCATGCTGCGCATCGCGCTTCACGGTGAGCGTGTTCAGGTGCTCGATCACCGGCTGGGTGGCGAGGGCCGCGGTTTCGGCGGGTAGATGGTCGACGGTCGCGCTCAAGGTCTGTCCGGCCGCTTCCAGCGTCTCGAGGCGCAGCAGCAGCGGGCTCAGGTCGGGGCCTGGCTTGCCGGCCAAGGTCTCGACGGCGGCGCGGGTAGCCGAGATTTCACCTTGCAGCGCGCTCTCGAGAAGGCCGAGGCGATCCTGGAGATCCTGCGACTCTCCGTTCGCGCCGCGACCGGAGAGGAATGCCTGCTCGAGGCTGTGCAGGCGATCACCGAACACGGACTGGATCTTGTCCTGGGTAAGGCCACCGAGACGTGAGGTATCTTCGCGTTGTGCCATGAGCTCTCGCTGCAGGTCTTGCAGCACTCCCGATAAGATTTTCCGTTCGTTCGCGAGTTCGAGGGTGAGGGCGCGAAGCGACTGCTCGACGGCGTCGATCCGCGATTGCTGAGAGGTAAGCGCAACATCACCGGCAAATCCCGGTGCGGGCTGGGATGGCGCCGAGCCGTTGCGCGTGCGCCCGCGCGGCGCGCTCGTCTCAAGGACGGCCTCGACGGGGCGCGGCGTCGCGGGAAGCAGCCGCAGAAGCGTCGAATACTCCAATCCGCTGTCGAGCAGCGCGAAGATGACGTCGGCGACACCGGCCGCCGACTGGCGGCGGTAGGCATGGGCGGCGGCCGTACGCAGGACGTTCTCGACGATCTCGGCGCGCCTGGGGTTGGTCTTTCCGCTGCCGTGAGCGGCGGGGATCTCGGTGGCGACGACGGTGGCGGCTTCGCGGCGCAGGCCCGCCACGCGGACGCCATGAGCCTCAAGCTCGTCGACCGCCGCGTCGATGCGGGTGAGCGCGTAGATCAAGTGCTCGAGGTGGACCTCTGTCGCGCGATGGGCGGAGGCGATGTCGTAGGCGTGGTTGCAGCAATCGAGCAGGATTTCGTCGACCCAGATCGGGCCTGGGTTTCGCGCCGAACTTGACGCCGCGCGCATGCGCGAGGTGGTGACGAGGGGTTCTGCGGGCTGGAACGCGGCAACGTCGCCTGGGGCGGCGTGTGGTGTCCGCAGGTCCAGATCGTCGCCCCGGTACTCCATCCCCCAACTCCACATTACGCATGGCAGCGTTTCGCCGCCGTCGACTGGCCGTCGCTCAAGGTGCCCCTTGCTCACCTTACGCAAAATAACCGTACCGTCCATCGCCAAGGCAGGCGAGAGGGGGCGTCAGGGACTGTCGAATTTGGTAAACGTCGAAGGGCGGATTCGTTTTTGCGATATTCTTTGCCGCTGCGTTCCACCGATCCGATCGTGTTGAGCGTTGAATGGCAACGCGGAATCCTCGCTTCCGCTCTGCGCGTGAGGTATCCGGCCGCCATCCGGAGGTCAGAATTGAGATCGAACATTCGACACCTGCAAGAAACGGACTCGTGACCGTGCCCGCCACCCCAAGCTCCAGATCGAGAACACCGCGTCTGTCCCAGGTCATTATCCTGGTCGGATGCGTCGCGTTCGCTGCCGGGTTTTTAGGCGACGTGCGCGGCAGCGGTATCGGGGGGCCGCCTGCGACCTTGGCTGCCTCAGGCGATGCCAGGCCCTACGACGATAAGCTGATGCGGCTCGCGGAGATTCTGGGCGCGGTCCATTATTTGCGCGAGTTGTGCAGCGCCAACGACGGGCAGCTTTGGCGCGACAGGATGAAGGAGCTGATCGACACCGAGGGCGGCACCGCAATCCGCCGCGCGCGGCTCACGCGCAGCTTCAACCAAGGCTACCGTAGCTACCGGCGCACATACGTTACCTGCACTCCGACTGCGCAATCCTCCATCGAGCGGTTTCTCGCCGAGGGCATTCAGATCGGCGATGGCCTCGCGCAGCGCGCCCCATGATCGGCAAGCCGGAGATGGACAAAAGAGGAATGGTTCGCGGCCTGCTAGGCATAATGGGTAGGGCGCAGTTTACTGTGAATTGCTGGAGCATCTAGCCGCGCGCGACGTGCGTGTTAGGTGTAGCCTCGTTGAAAATGAGTGTCGTGGGTGCGGGGGCTCGCCACCGATCTCGAAGTTGGTTTCCTGGGGGAAGGACCGTGATGGACACTCAATTTGATCCGAATTCGTCGGAGGATCTGAGCTTTCGGGCGCTCAGCCTCATACTCGCGGCCTGGGACGAGGGGACCGAGAGCGGCGTTGCGCCCGAGCAGATGGCCTACGCCGCATTGTTCACGGCTCTGACCGATCTGGTGTCGCTTTACGGCGAGGATGCGGTCAAGAAGCTCGCGGGCGGGCTCGAGCGGCGCATCGACATGGGTGAATTCACCCTCGACCGCAGCGTCCAATAAGCGCCCCATACGGGCACGCTCCGGAACCGCGCGACCGGGGGCACGAGCGTGCCTTCATTTCAGCATCTGCCAGGCCATCTCGCCGATCAGCAGTGCGCCGAAGCCGATCAGCAGCACGCCTGCGACGTGGTTGGTATATGCGAGATGCGCGGGGCTGAAGCGTTGGCGCAAGCGGCCGATCAAATGTGACAAGCCGAGCCACCACAGGAAGCT
>JAFKKW010000084.1:0-1155 GCA_017304275.1 Hyphomicrobiales bacterium
AGGTTCACGTCGAGGTAGGGATGGATCAGCTTGTCCTTGATCAGCTTCCAGATGATGCGAGTCATCTCGTCGCCGTCGAGCTCGACGACTGTGCCGGTCACCTTGATCTTCTGCATGAAAGCGCCTTCGCGTGGGAGGATGTTGCGTCGACATTAGCTGCGGGCGTGCGCTGCAACAAGCACCGCTTAGGTCGCGACCTTTGCCGGCGGCGGCGACCGGTCAGCCCGCGAATCCGCCATCGTCGAGAAACTGCTGCTCCTCCGGCGTGCTCGTGCGCCCGAGGATCGCATTGCGATGGGGAAACCGGCCGAACCGCCGGATGATGTCCCGGTGCAACTCGGCGTATTTGCGGTACTCTTCGCTGAGCGGCTGGGAAAGTGCGACCGAGCGCTCCTGATCGGCGAGATCCTCGGAATGCTCGAACGGCAGATAGAAGAACACCCGCAGGTCGGGCTCCACCGCGGTATCATGGCCGGCCGCGATGGCGGCAGACGCCAGCCTGCGGGCAAGCGCATCGGTTGCGAACATGCGTGCCGTGCCGCGGAAGCAGTTGCGCGGGAATTGATCGAGCAGCAGCACCAGCGCCAGTGCCCCCTCGGACGTTGCCGCCCAGGAGTCGAGGTCGCCCCGCGCCGCGCTCTCGTACAGGGCCTGGCATTGCGTGCGGAACCGCTGATCGAAGGCGTCGTCTTTGGCAAACCAGCGATCGGGGCCGGCATCGCGCCAGAACGCGACCACCTCGGCGGCGGTGGAGAGAGGGAAGGGGGATAGCGTCGTCATGCCTCCCATATTGGGTCGCAGAGCGCGCGCGTCAAACTCACGGCGTGCCCAACGATTTGGCCCGAAGGGTTAACCCGAGAACAGGCGACAACGCCGGCAAGCCGGTGCTAAGTCCGTGCCATGAACGCCCCGACCTCCAGTCCCGCTACGAGCGGCCGCGATATCGAGATCGCGGTCGAGGAGGCGGCGCGCGTGCCGACCGTATCAGGCCGCGGCATGCCGGTGGCGCGGCTGGTCCACGCCTGTCACGAAAAGACGATCGATGACGGGCTCGCCGCCCTCGACGCGTCCGATATCGACCGCGCCGCCCTCGACCGTATCCTGACCTATTGCGCCGAGCTTCGCTGCGAGAGCGACACCGCGACCTGCCCCGGC
>JAFKKW010000084.1:1211-5621 GCA_017304275.1 Hyphomicrobiales bacterium
GCTTCGCTGCGAGAGCGACACCGCGACCTGCCCCGGCTGCAAGCGCCGCACGGAAGCCCTCGGCATCGCGACCCTCGACGATTTCATCGCCCGTCACCGCGAGATCGTCGTTGGCGACGGCGCCGTGCGCCTCGTCGGCCAGGGCACCGGCACGCTGACGACCCCCGCGCTCGCGGTGCTCGAGAAGACCTGGTCGGGCGAGAACTACTGGTTCTGGGCCCGCCGTGTGCTGAGGAAGCTGCGCCACGGCATCCGCCGCGCCCACATCCGCGGCGAGGCCGTCGCCGGCCCCGGCGAGACACCTGCCGTCATCCTGGTCGAGCCGCAGCTCCCGGACAACATCGGCATGGTGGCGCGCGCCATGGCGAACTTCGGCCTCGACGATTTGCGTCTCGTCGCCCCTCGCGACGGCTGGCCCAATGAGAAGGCGCGCATCGCGGCGTCGGGCGCCAACTACGTCATCGACGACGCCACGGCCTACCCCTCGCTCGCCGAATCGATCGGCGACCTCACCTACGTCGTAGCGACCACGGCCCGCCAGCGCCCCTTGAAGAAGCCGGTCCTCACGCCCGAGGAGGCCATCGCCGCGCTGCGGGAGCGAATCGTGAACGGCGAGCGGTGCGGCATCCTGTTCGGCCGCGAGCGGAACGGGCTCGAGACCAGCGAGGTGGCCAATGCCGATGCGCTGGTGATGATTCCGGTGAACTCGCGCTTCGCCTCCCTCAATCTCGCCCAGGCCGTGCTGCTGCTCGGCTATGCCTGGGTCCGTGAAAGTGGCAAGGGAACCCTAGGCCGGGTCACCACTTACGAGGAGCCGGTATCAAGCGGCCTTAACCTTGGTGACGAGCGGCTGGCCGTCAAAGAGGAGCTGATCGGTTTTTTCGATCATCTGGAGGCCGAGCTCGACCGGCTCGGTTTCTTCAATCCGGCGGAGAAACGCCCTTCTGTCGTCCAAAATATAAGGACTATGTTTACCCGCATGGCGCTCACCCGGCAGGAGGTGCGCACGCTGCGTGGTATTGTTGCCACGCTGTCGAAAGGCAAAGGGACGGCCCGCAAGTCGTCCACATAGGCCGCCATGATCTTGCCAGGTTTTGGGCCGAGCGATGCCCGCAAACACGGCATGCAAGCGCCCGGCGGCGACCGAGCGTGGGGCTCATGGCGAATAACCAGAACAGGAGCGCAGCAGGGGCAATGGTGCGGAAAATGATCATGGCAAAACGAGCAATGGTTGGCGCTGCCATCCTGGCGGGTGCGGCGGCGCTGGCTCCGGCGTCCGCTGCCGAAGGCGATCTCAGCGATAAGTCCGTGCAGGTCATCATGGAATACGCGTGGTCGCTGACGCCCGCGCAGTACAGCAAGAAAGACGGCACCGTCATTATGGTCGACAAGAAGAAGCCCGAGCAGGCCATGGTGCCGCTCGATGTGGCGCGCGAGGTTGTGCGCGTCGGCCGTCTGTCGGCGCACGCCCAGGCCTGCAACCTCCCCGAGGAGCAGGTCTTGAACCACCGCTCACTGATGAAGCGCGAGGTCGACAAGAAGAAGTGGAGCGACCAGCAGGAGCTGTTCATCAACCAGCTCCACCTGACGACAGTGATGCTGCTCACGGGCAAGATCAAGCTGGTCGAGAAGGACGGCGACAAGGAGGTCGTCGTCGACGAGAAGCAGGCGCCCACCCAGACCTGCACCGAGGAGCAGGCCCAGAAGGTGAAGGATCTCGTCGCCGCCTACGTGAAATCCGGCCCGGCCCTGGCCTCGGCCGCGGAGACCGGCCCCGTGGCGCCCGCGAGCACCGGCTCCACGGCGCCGGCCGCCAAGAAATAACCCTGCGGGCGCGGGTCATGGCGGCCATTGACGCCGCCGGCCGTCTCGACTAAAGGAAGCGCTTCGCGGGCCGGTTTCGGCCCGCGTTCCATTTGCGCACCCGCGGCAGGCTCGATATCGCGAGCCGGCCTGTCGGCCCCCTCGAAAGAGGTCGGGCAGAGGAGGGGGCGCTCCAGAACATAACCTTTATAAGCAACTCTTGGAGTGCCGTTACATGACGAAGCGCATTCGCGCCAAGCACAAGATCGACCGCCGCCTCAGCGAGAACGTCTGGGGTCGCCCGAAGAGCCCCCTCAACAAGCGCCAGAGCCGCCCGGGCCAGCACGGCGAGCGCCGCGTCTCGAAGCTCTCGGACTTCGGCCAGCAGCTCCGCGCCAAGCAGAAGCTCAAGGGCTACTACGCCAATCTTTCCGAGCGCCAGTTCCACCGCCTCTACGTCGAGGCGAGCCGCGCCAAGGGCTCGACCTCCGAGCACCTGATCGGCCTTCTCGAGCGCCGCCTGGATGCCATCGTCTACCGCGCCAAGTTCGTGCCGACCGTGTTTGCCGCCCGCCAGTTCGTCTCGCACGGCCACGTCACGGTCAACGGCCGCCGCGTGACGATCCCGAGCTACCGCGTGCGCATCAACGACGTGGTCGAGGTCAAGGAGAAGGCACGCCAGCTCCCGCTCGTGCTCGAAGCCCTGAAGAGCGCCGAGCGCGACGTGCCGGATTACGTCGAGGTCGACCAGAACAAGCTCACCGCCAAGCTCACCCGCGTCCCGGCACTCTCCGATGTGCCTTACCCGGTGACCATGGAGCCGAACCTGGTGGTCGAGTTCTACTCGCGCTAAGCGCGAGCTGCGCGCGCCAGCACCTGGAATCGAAAAAGGCCGGCTCAGAGAGCCGGCCTTTTTGCTTACGGCCGCAAGGCGCCTGAAACGGTCGTTGCATCCGATGCGCTAAGCGTGCGCCTGGCGCTCCTCGCGCGCGGCCTCCCACACCTCTTTCGCCGCGTCCGCGTTGATCGCCGCGATGGCGAGGCCGACGATCAGGTCCGGCCACGCCGATTGCCAGACGAACGCCGTCACAAGTCCCGCCGCGATGATGCCGATGTTCGCCAGCGCGTCGTTGCGCGCCGACAGGAACGCAGCCTTGGTCAGACTGCCGCTGTGGTGCCGGTAGGCAGCCAGCAGGAACGCGCAGGTGAGATTGACCGCCAGCGCACCGAGCCCGGTCAGCGTCAGCGTGAACGGCTCCGGCGGAACGGGATTGCCGAGCTTGCCGTACGCGGTCCACAGCGTCGCTAGAGCAGGCACGAGCAGGATCAGCGCCAGCAGCATACCGACTCGCGCCCGATTGCGCGGCGACCATGCCAGCGCGACAAAGATCAGCAGGTTGACCGAGGTGTCCTCGAGGAAATCGACGCTGTCCGCAAACAGCGACACCGACCCGATGGAAAGCGCGACCGCGAACTCGATCCCGAAGTAGGCAAGATTGAGCAGCGCGACGATCAGGACGACGCGGCGTAAGCCGGGTTCGAGCTTTGTGATCATGGGGTATCTGGCTGTCGGACGCGGGTGGCTGGAGCCGATCCTTACCGTCAGCGGCGCCCCTTGTCGAACGACCGGTTTAGCTCAGCGGCCCGCTGATCACCGTCACCTTGAGCGTCGCCGTGCCCATTTTCTTGAACCCGAGCACCTCCGCCGCCGCGCGCGACACGTCGAGCATCCGCCCCTTCTTGTACGGGCCCGAATTGTTGACGCGCACGAGCACCTGCTTCTCGGTTTTCGGATTGCTGAGAATAAGGATGGTCCCGTTCGGATAGACGGGGCTGGCGGCATTGTCCGGCAGATCCGGCCGGAAATCCTCGCCCGACGACAGCGCCGTGCACGGGTTGTGCTTGTCGACCTTGCAGTCATCGTAATACGAGGCGACAACGACCTCTTGGTGCCCGACCAGGGTTTCCATCTCGGCCATGGTCTTCACGCGGTGGCAGACGCCGTTGATGCAATAGGTCTTGCCGGGCGTTTTCGCGAGCGCGGCGCCCTGCACCAGAACGGCTCCGGCAATCGCCGACGTCATGACGAGCAAAGCCCTGCGCCCCCGCGCGTGCTGCATGTCCCCATCCCCCGCTCATTGCAACGTGCGATCACCAAGTAGCTGATTCTGAGCGGCAATGTGGCAGCGGCGAAGTCCGCGACAGTTCGCCTGTGAGAGGTCATGGAAATGGGACCGGCCGGACGGTCGGTCCCAGGCGACGAGCAGCGCCGATCAGCACCCGTGGCGGATCATGCAACGGCGGTAACGCCAGCCGAACCCCCAGCGAGCCCGGCATTCGCGGTTCCAGCGTCGGCAATGGCGCCGGAACTGGACGGGCTCGACCAGCACCGACTGCGACGCGGCCGCCGATTGACCGGGGGAGGGCGAAGCGGGAGCGGCGGAAGCAGAAGATACGGGAGCAGCAAACAGGAAGGCAGACGCGACGACGGAAAGCGTGAGTGAGGAACGACTGAGCATCTTGGAAACTCCACGTTGAACCCCGGGATCGGGAAATGCCGCAAACACCGACGCGGTTCCCCTGCGACGTTCGCGACGGATGAAAATG
>JAFKKW010000085.1 GCA_017304275.1 Hyphomicrobiales bacterium
TCTCGGCAGCGAGATCGACAATCTGTCGCTCTCGGATCGGCGCGCGGAGACGGTCGCCATCATCCTCACCGACGAGTTCGGTATTCCGGCCGAGAACCTCACCACGCAGGGCTATGGCGAGGAATATCTCAAGGAGATGACGGACGGGCCGTCCTGGATCAACCGCCGCGTCGGCGTGCGGCGTATCACGCCGCTATTGTCCCGCGACGGATGGGACGATGCGGGCTGACTGAGCGCTCTAGATCTTCGCCGCGTCGCGGATGCGATACCACGTCTCGACGACGGGCACGGCCTGCTTGGCAATAGGATGCGCGGGGAAACTCGGGAAGGAGAGATCGTCGAAGGCCGTACGGCCTTCGGCGTCGCCTAGCACCTGACACGCGATCTTGTGTCCGAAGTAGGTGGCGCGAGAGACGCCGGTTCCGCAATAGCCGATGGCGTAGTGGACGCCCTGGGCCGTGCGGCCGAGGTGCGGGACCTCGTCGTAGGTATATCCGATCTGGCCGTCCCAGGCGTGCGTGACCGGCACCTCTGACAGCGCCGGGAATACGTGCAGCATGTCGCGCGCAAGGTGGCGGAAAGCCTTCGGCGAGGTGTTGGCAGCCAACCGGCCCACGCGTCCACCCCAGAGGATGCGGCGCTCGCCGGGCGCGGTGCGGAAATAGTAGAAGACACGGTTCGTGTTCCCGTAGGCGCGGTCCTTCGGCAGCAGCGCCGAGAACACGGTCTCCGGAATCTCGCCCGTCGCGATGAGACCCGATCCGATCGGCACGATCCGCCGCCCCAGCTCGGGCACCAGTCCGTCCGTGTAGCCATTGGTGGCGATGACGACATTCCTGCAAGCAATCTCACCCAACGGCGTGCGGACGGTGAAGCCCGTATCGGCAGGGGATATGGCCTCTGCCGGCGCGTTGCCGATGACGTGGCCACCCGCGTCGGCGATGCGCTGCATCAGACCTGCGTGATAGAGGCCCGGATGCAGTGTCGCATCGCCGGGCAGGACGGAGCCGCCGAAAAACACGTCGGCGCCGATCTCGGTTCGCTGCTCAGAACGCGGCACCATGAAGCTCTCGACGCCGGCGATGCGCTTCAAATCCTCCATGTCGCGCGCCATGGCCTCGTAGTGCTCGGGGCGGACGGCGGCGCGAAAGCGGCCGCAACGGCTGAAGTGACAGTCGATCTTTTCCGTCTCGACCAGCCGCCCGATGTAGGCGAGCATCTCGACGCCCTCGCGCAGCAGGGCCTCGGCCTTCCTCTGGCCCCTGAGGGCGATCAGCGTCTTGACGCGGAATTTCTGATTGCCGCTTCCGATCTGACCGCCGTTGCGCGTGCTGGCGCCGAAGCCGGGAACGCCGCGCTCAAGCACGACCGCCGAGCGGCCTCGCCGCAGCAGCGTCAGTGCGGCGGAAAGCCCGGTGAAGCCGGAGCCGACGATGACGACGTCGGCCACCTTCGGAAGCGCGTCCGACGACGGCCGGCGCGGCGCAGCCTCCCACCAATAGGGCTGGTAGATCAGGCTGGCAGCCGGCGCCACTCGCCCGCGCGCGAGCTCGGCAACGGTCGGCGCTCGGCTTTCTTCACCCATGGATCTCAGACCGCTCGAAGGCTCATCCCTCGCGCTCTATCGCATGTTTCCTGCGCGCATGGCAGGGGGCTGCGCGCCCATCGCCCCGGCCACGCTCGGCGCCGCGGATCAAATCTTGATCGCGATCAGCTCCATGCAGCTCGGGCCGAGCTCGCCGATGTTGTACTCGGCGATCCTGAAGCCCTGCCGGGTCAACAGCCCCGCAAGACGCTCGCGCGTGAAGTTGTGGCAATGCTCGATCTCACCCCAATAGGGGTTGGCACCCGAGGCGTCGAGCAGGCGCCACTCGATGGTGTCCATGTTCGGCACGGAGATGAACAAGGCTCCGTCCTTCCGCAACAAGCGATGCGCGGCGGCCAGTGCCCGCTTCGGGAACGGCTCGCGCTGCAGGACGTTCGCCATGCTGATCACGCTGAAGCGATCGATCGACTCGATCTCCTCGATGGCATTCCAGTAGGCCATGTAGCCGATCCTCAGAAGCGTCTCGACATTGTCGATGCGCGGATCGGTGCCGATCGCCTTGTAACCCCACTCGGCGGCCGTGAACAGCAAGGAGCCATTGCCGCTCGCGATATCGAGCCATTCACCGTCCGGCACATAGCGCGCCACGCGCTCGACGATCCGAGCGGACCCCTTGCGCCGGCCCGCTGCGTCGTTGCCAACCTCGTCGCGCGGCTCCGTCGACGAGAGAACGACATCGCGCGCTTCAGGCGTGAAATGTCCTTCGGTGAAGACATGACCGCAGTCCGCGCAACTCCGCCATTTCACGGTCGGTGGCAGTTGCGGCTTGTAGAGCGGATGCGTGGAGATGCGCGCCTCGATCCGATAGGGGATGTCGGCGCTGTCGCATAGCGGACACTGCTGATAAGGAACACGCACGTCTCCGAGCAAGGCCGGCGCCTCGGCGGCGGGGGCCGTCGTGCTTTCCACCACGGCGAACGGGCGCGGGGCTTCTGCATTTCTCATGATGTCCACCATCGTCTCGTATGCACGTTCGAGGTTGCGGGTATAGCGGGTCGTGTCGAACAGCGGGGACGTCTCGCACCCGACCGCGATCTTGCGGCGAATGGGCTCGAGGCGGTTGGGGTCCGTGGCCAACGCAAGCGCCGTGCGCTCGTACTCGTCCAGACTGCCCGCGATCAACTCGGGCAGATCCATGGCCGTCAGGAGGCTCGCCGCGACGCGTCCGGAGAACGTCTCGCCGAGGCAGGTCAGAACCGGCAGGCCGGCCCAGAGCGCATCGCTGGCGGTGGTGTGGGCGTTGCACGGCAGCGTATCGAGAAAGAGATCGGCAAGCCGGTGGCGCGCGAGATGGCGGTCGACCGGCAGCTTGCCTGCGAACACGATCCTGCCGGGATCGATGCCCCGCGCCGCCGCCTCCCGCCTGAGGTTCGCACGACAGCCTTCGTCGGTCGCCAGGATCCACAGGACCGAGCGCGGCACGCTCGCGAGCAACCGCATCCAGACGTCGAAGACGGGCGCGTTGAGCTTGTAGGTGTTGTTGAACGAGCAGAAGACGAAGGCGTTGTCCGGCAGACCGAAATCCGCGCGCGACATCGGCTCGTCGGAGATTTTGCGCTGGCGATCGTTCGGCTGGTAGCAGTTGGGAAGCTGCACGATGCGCTCGGAATAGTCGTCCTGGTGCTCGATGGGCGCGATCACCGCATCGGCGATGATGTAGTCCACGAAATCAGCGCCCATGGTGCCGGGATAGCCGAGGTAGTTCACCTGGATCGGCGCCGGCCTGAAGCCCAGTATCTCGGTGCGGGCGTCGCGCGTGTAGCCCTTGAGGTCCACCAGGATGTCGATGCCGTCGTCATGTATCCGGGCTGCCGCCTCGAGGTCCGACATGTCCTTGACGACGACGAAATGATCGAAGGCATCGATGATGCGCCGCCGCAACGCGCTGTTGTCGTCCTGGCTGTAGCAGTAACCGAACAGCTCGAAGCGCTCGCGATCCGCATGCTCGAGCACTTCGGCCAAAAGCATCGCAGTCGCGTGGGTGATGTAGTCTGAGGACAGATAGCCGATGCGGATGCGGCGGCTGCCATCCGGCGACGTGCGATGGCTCTTGAACCTCAGCTCCTCAGACGGCTCCTTGTAGGCAGCAAAGCGGCGCGCACCGATGAGCTGGTCGGCACGGGTCGACGGCATCGAGATCAGCAGGAACGGAGGCACGCCTCCCCGGCCCGTCGTCCGCAACAGATCGAGGCAGTGGCTCTCTTCCTCGTCGATGCCGTCCCAATCGCAGATCGTGCGCTTGAGATCGTTCATCTCGAAGCGGTGCGTCAGTGCATCGGGTGCCGTCTCGATCGCCCGGCGAAATGCCGCGCGCGCCTCCTCGAACCGGCTCAGGAGCTTGCAGGTCGTTGCGAGATTGTAGTGCGCGTCGGCGAGGCGCGGGTCGAGCTTTGCCGCATGCTCGTACGCGGTGATCGCGCCGCTATACTTGCCCATCTTGCGCAGCAGCGAGCCGACGTTCTTGTAGGCCACGGCATGCTCGGGCGCGATGGCGAGGCCGGCCTGGTAAGACGCCAGCGCAGCCTGATCCTCGCAGGCCCCGCCCAGCGCCGCGGCGAGATTGAAGTGATATTCCGCCTCGTGCGGCATGCAGGCGAGCGCACGCCGCTGGATCGGGATCGCCTCCTTGAACCGCTTCTGCGCCCTGAGAAACGATGCCAGCTCGTCATAGAGTCGCGCGCGCTCGGCCGGATCGGCAGTCCGCGCCTCGATCATCACCTGGGCGGCCTCGAGCTTGCCGTTGGCCGCTAGAATGTGCTGCTCGAGCCCCTGTGCCTCGACGGAGACGGGCTCGGCTTGACGAGCACTTTCGGCTGATCCGGCTTGATCTCGATGGAGCGGCTCAAGGCGCTCATGGCCTCGGCGTTGCGCCTCTCCGCGTGCAGAAGATTGCCGAGGATGGCGTGGGTCTTGGCGTCGTTAGGCGCCAGCGCCAGACATTGCCGGCAGGCCTCGATGGCTTCGTCCATGCGGCGCTGCTCGCCCAGCATCAGCGCCAGGTTCTGCCATGCGGTGTGCGCGCTCGGATCGATCGCCAGACTCTGTCGGACATAGTCGACCCCCTGCTCGGGTGCGCTGGTCCGAAAGGCGATGAGGCCCAGGTTGTGAAGCGTCGGTGCGTGGCGCGGAGACCTGGTCAGTATCCGCCGGTGCGCCTCCTCCGATTCCCGCAGCCGACCGGCCTGGAGATGCTGCACGGCCTCGCGAAAGTCGCGCAAGAGCCTGGCGTCGTCCGGCGCTTGCGGTCTCGACTGCGTAAACCGCTGTTTCCGGGTCATATTCCCTCGATCACGGACGAGC
>JAFKKW010000086.1:0-1528 GCA_017304275.1 Hyphomicrobiales bacterium
CATCTCCGGCCCCGAGCTCAACGGCATCACGACGGCAAAGGATGTCGGCCTCGGCGGCATGCTTGCGAAGAAGAAGGACTTCATCGGCAACACGCTCGGCAAGCGTCCCGGCCTGACCGATCCGGAGCGGCCGTGCCTCATCGGCTTCCGGCCCGTCGATCGCTCCGCGCGGCTGCGCTCCGGCGCCCACTTCATCCCGCGCGACGCCACCCCTGACGCGAGCAATGACCAGGGCTATATGACGTCGGTCGCCTACTCGCCGTCGAACGGGCACTGGATCGGCCTCGGCTTCCTGAAACACGGGCCGGATCGTATTGGAGAGATCGTCCGCGCCTATGATCCGGTGCGCGGCGACGACACGCTGGTCGAGGTTGTCTCGCCGGTGTTCGTGGATCCCGAAGGAGGACGCGTTCGTGGCTGATCAGGGACTGACACCGACCTCCGCATTCCTCGACTGGCATCCGCCGGCAACGCCGGGGTTGCAAGTGACCAGGCGCGAGACACTGACCATGGCGAGCTTCGCGGCTGCCAGAGGCAAGGACGGCGCGCTCCGCGAGGCAATCCGCGCCGCCTACGGCGCCGATCTGCCGAACGGCTCCGGACGTGTCGACGGCAACGGCATCGCCTTCGTCTGGGCCGGCCCCGACCAGTGGCTCGCCATTGCCGAGCGTGAGCAGGGCCGCGACCTTGAGGTCGAGCTCAAGGGCAAGCTCGCCGGAATCGCATCCGTCGTCGACCAGTCGGATGGACGCGTCGTGGTCCGCATCTCGGGTGCGCGCGCACGCGACGTGCTGGTCAAAGGCGTGCCCATCGACTTGCATCCGCGCGCGTTCAAACCGGGCAGCGTCGCCATCACCCACGCCAGCCACATCGGCATCATCCTCTGGCAGATCGACGATACCCCGACCTACGAGGCTGCCATGTTCCGCAGCTACGCGGACAGCTTCGCACACTGGCTCTTTGAATCTGCGGCAGAGTACGCAGCATAGAGTGAGCCTATCCAGACGAGAAGGAGAGCCGACATGAGCGGACGCATGGGCATTCGCGTAGGCGAGGCATTGGTCGCAGGCGGCCCTCCCGGCACGGCCGCCGAGCCTGAGGTCGCCATCGGCGAGATGGACGGGCCGTTCGGAACCGCGTTCGCGAACCTGCTCGGCAACCAGGTTGCCGGGCACAGCCGCGTCCTCGCCCTTCTGAACACGGACGTCATGGTTCGCCCGGCCACCATCTGCGTGAGCAAGGTGACGGTGACGAACGAACGCTACACGAACATCCTGATGGGCACGGTGCAGTACGCCACCGCCATGGGCGTGCTCGACTCCGTGCGCAACGGCGACATCCCGAAGGACAAGGCCAACGACCTCGGCATTATCGTCTCGCTCTGGCTCAATCCCTCGGTCGCCACCATCGAGAAGCTCGATCACAAGATCCTGTTCGACATCCATCGCGAAGCGACGGCCCGCGCCATTCACAAGGCCATGTCGAACGAGCCCTCCATCGACTGGCTGCTGGAGAACCAGGACCGGAT
>JAFKKW010000086.1:1536-5897 GCA_017304275.1 Hyphomicrobiales bacterium
ATCTGAGCCTTTGATGATGCCGTCGTAACCGCCTCCCCCACACCATGGCCGCCCTCGAGGCGGCCATCCAGGGGCAGCTTGCTCGACGTTCGCGCGCTTGGCCCTGGATGGCCGGGTCAAGCCCGTCCATGCTGTTGGGGCAAGCGAAGCGCGCACCTACCGTCGCTCGTAGATGACGATCGACAGATAGATCGCCGGCAGCTCGAGAAGCTTGTCCGGCCCATGCAGCTCGGCGGAATCGAACATCATCGAATCGCCTGCCTCGAGCACGTACGAGCGTTCCCCGTGCGCGTACGAAACCTTCCCGCTCAGCATGTAGATGAACTCGATCCCCGCGTGCCGGAACTCGGTATAGACCTCCGCATCCTTGTTGAGCGTGATGAGGTACGGCTCGACCGCGACATCGCCGCCGAGCGACTGTCCCAGCAAGTGGTAGTTGTGGCCGACCTTCGTGCCCCGCCGGCGGATCGCGACCCCTTCCCCTTTCTTGACGTAGGAGCACCCGCGTCCGCGATCGTAGCTCGCAAGCAGCATCGTCAGCGGCAGGTTGAGCGCCGAGGCGAGGAGCTGCAGCGTCGAGAGCGACGGCGAGATCTGCCCGTTCTCGATCTTGCTCAGCATACCGGTCGAGATGTCGGCGACGGACGCCAGCTCCGAGACCGTCAGCCCCGCATGCTTGCGATACTCCCGCACCTGCGCGCCGATGGCGTTCTCGAGCGTCCTGACGACGATATCCGGCGCCCCCGACCCAGTCGTGAGCTGCGCAGCCACCTTGGCGCGCGTGCCGGTTTTCTTGCTCACCTTTGGCTTGCTCATGGACCGTGACCGGATTCAAGGGGGAGATGGACCGAGCGACGTTCTCCAGGATGTCGGCGTGGCGCGTAAAGAGGCCTGAAGCCTCAACGCGGCCCCGTGGTTAAGGATCTGCTTCGAGGTTGGCCCATTCCGGCAAGCCCCGGCCGAGGGAGCGCAAACAGCGTCGACATGTAGAGGTCACTTGACGAGCGACCGCGCTTCGCCGATTTCAATCCCATGCTGACTCTCTCCCTCCTTCGCCACGCCAAATCGAGCTGGGCCGATCCCGAGCTCGACGACCACGAGCGCCCGCTAGCCAAACGCGGCGCAAAAGCGGTTCCCGCGGTTGCCAAGTTCATCCGCCAGGAGAAGCTGAGACCGAGCATCGTGCTGTGCTCGGATGCCATGCGCACGCGCGCCACGCTGGCGCTTTTGCTCGCGGAAATGGGTCCGCCGACCCCGCGCGTGATCTACGACGACGCCCTCTACCTGGCCTCGCCCGACGCCATCCGGACCGAGCTGCGGCGCGTAGAGGACAGCGACCTGCATGTGCTTGTGGTCGGCCATAACCCGGGCCTCCATGCGCTGGCGCTGGAACTCGTGGGCGAGGGCGATCGCAAGATGCTGGCCATGCTCGCGCAGGAATTCCCGACCGGTGCTTTGGCCGTTCTGTCGTTCGACGTCGCGAGCTGGAAAGACCTCAAGAGCGCGAGTGGCCATCTCGAGCATTTCACGACGCCGCGACGACTGGAATCCTAGCCTTCGCGCGCGTATCTCATCGCTGCACCGCCCATGGGGGGCTGGTCGCGAGCCGATCATTCCGGATTCACGACGATCAGGTCCAGCGGAAGCCGCATCCGGCACGTGAACTCGTCCGGACCGAAGGTCACGTTCGGCGCCGCCCCGGACGCACCTCCGAATGACGAAACCAGCGCCAGCCCGAAGCCGTACGGAGGCGGCGTATCCGGCAGCAGGCCGCCGCGCTCGCTCCAGGCAACCTCGAGATACCGGTCCGCCCCGTACTCGAACAGCGTCCAGCCCACCGAGATTTTGCCCTCGGGGGTGCCGAGCGCGCCGTGCTTGATCGCATTGGTGGCCAGTTCGTGGACGGCAAGCATGAATGTCTGAACAGCGGAGCTGGCCAGCCGCAGCCGAGGCCCGCTCGCGGTCACCCGATGCAGCACGTCGGCAAGTTCCGCCTCCACGATGTCGTGAATCTCGGTGCCTTTGCCGTTGGCGGTCGTGACCAGATGGTGAGCGCGCCCCAGGGCTCGAAGACGGCCCATGAGAATGTCTCGCGCCTCCGGGATCTCGCGCCCATCCGTCATCGTGCGGTGTGCAATCGATTGCATGATCGCCAGCAGATTCTTGCTGCGATGGATCTGCTCGCCGACACGGGCTTTGAGCGCCTCGGACTTGCGCCGCTCGTCGGCGGCGGCGTCCGTGATCCGCTCCACCTCGGACTGCAATCCGGCGAGTTGCACGTCGCGATCGGCAAGCGCGCGCTTGAGGCGTTTGAGCTCTACGAGGCAGGAAATGCGCGAGGCGAGCAATTGAGGTACGAACGACGCCGGCAGATACTCCAGCATACCCGTCGAAGGCATGCCGAGCGCGCCGAGATCCGGCATCTGCTCGGAGACGATGACCACCGGCGGCCCGGCACCGTCGCCCAGCGTCTCAGCGACCGAGCGCCCGGCAAGAGGCGCGCCCCCTGCCCCGTCGAGATGGACGACGGCCACCGCGAACCCTCCGCCCCCGTAGAGCTGCCGCGCATCCGCGCCGCGCCCCACGGCCACCACGCGCCGCGCGACACCGGCGAGCACGTCGCGATACGAGCCATGTCGCTCGGCAACGTCATCGACAACAAGGACATCGAGCGGCGCTTCGGCACCTGGCATGGAGCAGACCTTGTTCGCGTTTGCACGATAACGTGCGGGCTATGACGGGGCCGCAGACCGGCCAGCCATCACAAGGCAGCATCGCTGCATACTCAAGAATGCGCAGCAGGGGCAACCAGTTCGTCGATGAGCCGCCGCACAACCTCGAAATCGAAAGGCTTGGAAACGGTGACGCACGCCCTGAACGCGTCCGGCATCGACTGCGCCCCGTGTCCGGTTGCGAAAGCGAAGGGGATACCGCGCTGACCCAGCGCCTCCGCGACCGCAAAACAGTCGTGATCACCAAGCGTTACGTCGAGAATCGCCGCATCGATGCGCGTTGAGGCCACCAACTCCAGCGCCTGCCCTTCGGAATGGGCCGGGCCGACGGTCTCGTGTCCATATTCGGCGAGCAGATCGCTCAACATCATGGCGATGAGCGCTTCGTCGTCGACAACCAGCACACGTGCCATCCAAAATCACCTTTGAGGCCACGCCTCGCTACCTGCACCTAGCCGGAAAGACAACGTCGAGGTGCCGACGCTTCGCGCACATGACGACGGTCGGACCCCCAATTGTCACGAACGTGGATCACGCCGGACCGCTCTTCAAGACAAAACCGATCACAAAAAGCCGATCACAATGGGGTCTCGCGCAAACGCTCGACATCACCCCATGGCCGATTTGCCGCGCACCGGCACACGTGCGACGGCATGTTTGTGCAAGCTGTCCTCTCGGCGTCAGGGCCTCGCGGCCCGGACGCTCCCAGATGACGCCGCCAGACGCGGACCACGCTGTACCCCTGCCGCGGCGGCATCGGGCACATGGGCGGAGGTGCCGAAGAACAGCGCCTGGCTGACAAGGGCGCGAACCGTATTCGGTTCGAACGGCTTGGTGATCAGGAACGTCGGCTCCGGCCGCTCTCCCGTGAGCAGGCGCTCGGGAAACGCGGTGATGAAAATCACGGGAAGGTTGATGCCGAGCAGGATCTCGTTCACCGCATCGAGGCCCGAGCTGCCGTCGGCAAGATGGATATCGGCCAGCACAAGCCCAGGCTGCTTCTTCTTCACCTCGGAAATCGCCTCGCGATGCGTGCGCGCAATGCCCGACACACGGTGGCCAAGCCCCTTCACCAGCGCTTCGAGATCCATCGAGATCAGCGGCTCGTCCTCGATGATCAGCACGTCCGTCGCGGTTTGCTCAGCGATCTGCTCCCCGGCCTCCTCGATGAGCTGGCTGACCTCGTCGGTGGAGCAATCGAGAATTTCGGCGATCTGCTGGGTGGTAAACCCCTCGACGGACGCGAGCAGAAAAGCCTGCCGCGGACGCGGCGTGATGGCGTCGAGGCTGCGGTCGGCCTGGGTCTTCGGCGCGGGCTCGTCCCGGTTCAGGCTGATCGAATTCCATACCTTGAGAAAGCACTTGTAGAGACCCACCCGCTTCGCCTGAGTTTCCGGGAAGCTGCCCGGATCGG
Organism: Hyphomicrobiales bacterium; assembly: GCA_017304275.1. Lineage (GTDB taxonomy): Bacteria > Pseudomonadota > Alphaproteobacteria > Rhizobiales > Hyphomicrobiaceae > Hyphomicrobium_C. The sequence continues at coordinate 5,683 of JAFKKW010000086.1, forward strand.
CAACGAGCGTCTCCAGAACCGCCACCACGTACGCGTCGCCGCTTTCCTGGCTCCCCGTGAGAGCGCGTGCGAACCGCCTCAGATACGGAAGTTGAGGTGCGATCGTTTCGGCAAGTGACATGATTTTCTCCCTACTGAACAGACCAGCGGAATGAACCCGCCTGACTGCGACCCTCGGAGTGAAATGCGCATCCCCGGCAAAAGGTTCCACAAGG
>JAFKKW010000087.1 GCA_017304275.1 Hyphomicrobiales bacterium
ACAAGGAATGCTTGTTCTGGCCCGAACCCGATTCGCATGCAGGATCTTGCATTACCTTGCCACCTGTCCCGGCGGGGTCGCAAAGCAGATCGACATAGCAAAGGCTGTCTGCGCTCCGAAACCCTATACGGGCAAGGTTGCGCGTGAGCTTCTGTTCGCTGGTTTCTTGAAGAGTGTGCGCGGCTACCATGGAGGCTATGCGCTAGCCCTCCCGGCATCATCCATTCGGTTGGGCGAGGTTGCAGAGTTCATTGAAGACACAAGGACCTGGAGGTCTCGGCTTAAAACTGAAACTCCTTTCATGGAAAGCGTTCTCTGTGATGCGCGACAGGCCTTTCTGGATGTGATGAACGAGTACTCGATGGCCGATTTCTGCGCGGAGGCATGCAAAAATTCTGCGCCCTGCAAAGCGTGTCATCACGGGATTTCGAAAGACCGCGGCTCCGATAGCGCGCCGAGTGCAAAGTTTGCCGTGGCCGGCAGTGTCCAGGCAGTCAGTGCTAACTAATCTGCCGTCAGCATCTGCCCGCGCGGCGTGGGAGACGAAAGTTTCTTTTCCGTCTTGTCGAGTTTGGGCAAGCGCCAGCTGTTCCAGCCAGCACGGTTCAGGTCGAGCCCAAATTGATGGAGACATAGATCGTCAAAATCATGGGATTAAGTCGGAGGATCTATTGAAAATCCTTCTGCCTGTCGGCGTCGACGAGGCGATATAGATGGCGCTTGGTTGCTGCGCCATCGGCTGTCATCGCCTCACAGAATTTATTGGTGATCCACCCTCGGCAAGCTTGATCACTTCGTGTTGCTTCAACACCTCATCAGGGCTTCGCGGTTGCGGGCGCCTGGATTTGCCGCGCGCCGGGATGACCGGCGGTGCGCGCTGCTCCACGGTGGCCCTGGGGGCGGCGAAGCGTTCTCGAAGAGACTTGGACATGGGTGCTCCATCGCCACCCAATGGCCGTTTGGCACTCATTGCAACGTAGGCCAGCCATAAGGCGAATCCACAGGTGGGCGGTTTCACCGCGCAAACTACGGGCTGCCACGGCCGGAGATGTTAGCCCGGTGTTCGCCAACGGCTAACAAGTTCCAGAAGGATGCGCCTAAGTCGTTGAAAGTGTTGGAGCGGGTGATGGGAATCGAACCCACGTATTCAGCTTGGAAGGCTGCTGCTCTACCATTGAGCTACACCCGCGATCCCTCATTCCGGGGCGACGTCGGCGTCCCGGGACCCTTCGCATAGCGAGTTCGGGCCGTCCCGCAAAGGGGTAATTTTGCGCCGCTGCGGCGCGCGAAGCCGTTAGGCTCCGGACTACCCTTGCCGGTAGAGTGTTGCACTGCTTCGTCCGGGCCGCCGGACGTTCTCGAAGGAAAACGCGCGGTGCACGATCCCGAGCACGATCCCGATTGGCCCGATGTGTTCGATATCCTAGAGGAGCGCGATGTGGAGGTCGTGGGAGCCGGGCTGGATGTCCCCGCCCCGGAGCTCGCCGCGCTTCATACCCTTCTCTCGGCTGCCGAGCGGCAGATCGCCGATCGCTACAAATCGGAGCGGGACCGCGCCCACTCCATCGTTGCGCGCGGACGCTTGCGGCAGCTTCTGGGGACGCGGCTCGGCGTCGATCCGGCCGGCGTCGCGCTCGAGGTATCGACACACGGCAAGCCGGCGCTCGGTTCGGCGCATCACGGAGCGGGCCTGGCGTTCAACCTGTCGCATTCAGGCAAGCTTGCGGCTTATGCCTTTACCCGCCGACGCGCCGTCGGGATCGACATCGAGCAGCTGCGCGACATCCCCGACGCGGAACGGCTTGCGGCGCGATTCTTCTCCCAGACGGAGAGCGACGCCTTGCGTGCCATTGACGCGGGGGAGCGCAATCGTGCCTTTCTCGCCTGCTGGACGCGCAAGGAAGCCTTCGTCAAAGCGATCGGAGAAGGGCTCACGCATCCGCTCTCGTCGTTCGACGTGACGATCGCGCCCGATGGTCCGGCGCGTCTCACGCGCATCGGCACCGTCGCGGGCGACAGCCTCGGCTGGTCGATGGCGAGCTTCCGGCCCCGCGACGGCTACATTGGCGCCATCGTCACGTCGGACGATTAACCCGCACCGCCTCCGGCTTGAATAGCCCGCACCCTGTCCTATCTTGGGGAATGCGAGGCACGACCTCCCCCGCCATGGGCAATCACTCCGAGACGGCTCGGACGCATCCATGGAGGAGGCTATGGCCTGGTTCTATCTCCTTTTCGCCGGTGTCCTGGAAATCGCCTGGGCTTTCGCGATGAAGCAGTCGGACGGCTTCACGAAGCGCGTGCCGACGGCGGTCACGCTGGCCGCGCTCGTCGGCAGCCTGGTATTTCTGGCGCTGGCCCTGAAGTCGCTGCCGCTCGGGATCGCCTACACCGTCTGGACCGGCATTGGGGCGCTCGGCGCGCTCGCCGTCGGCGTGCTCCTGCTGGGAGAACCCCTGCACGCGCTCAAGGCCGGTGCGGCTGCCATGATCCTCGGCGGGCTCGTGCTCCTGAAGGCTGCTTCATAGGCCTGCTCGGGGCAGAGGCGCCGTCTCGATCGGTACCGGTGACCGAGCCTGCGCGCCCCTGCTCCCTCGCCGACAAGACGCGCGCAACCGCTTCAACTCGCACCATTATTTTCTTGCGGAATCAGCTGCTTGACGTTGACTGTTGTTCTTATCCTGCCTCGGGCTGCGGGCAAGTCGCGGCGGGGGCGTGATGGTCCTCAGCGCCTGATCGGCACGTCATCGAGGATATCGCGTAATTTCTTCGCCAGCGCCAGGTAGCTGAAGGGCTTGGATATGAGTTGAACGCCCGGATCGAGACGCCCTTCGTGGACGATTGCGTTTCTCGTGTAGCCGGACGTGAACAGCACCTTCAGATCCGGCCGGCGCTTCAACGCCTCGTCCGCCAGCAGACGGCCATTCATGCCCTTGGGCAACCCGACGTCCGTAAAGAGAAGTTGTATCTCCGGATGCAGGTCCAGAAGCCGGAGCGCGGCATGTCCGTCCGCTGCCTCGATCACCCTGTAGCCGAGTTCCGCCAGGATTTCCGCCGAGTATGCGCGGACGCTTTCCTCATCCTCGACCAGGAGGATCGTCTCGGAGCCTCCAAGACACAACGCCTTGGCGCTCGCGGCCTCGTCGGAGGCGGGTTCTTCCGACATGATGCGCGGGAGATAGATCTTGACCGCCGTGCCCTCGCCTTCCTCCGTGTAAATGCGAATGTGGCCACCGGATTGCTTGACGAAGCCGTAGACCTGCGAGAGGCCGAGGCCGGTTCCGTGTCCGACGTCCTTGGTCGTGAAGAAGGGCTCGAAGGCGCGTGCCAGGATATCCTTCGTCATTCCGAACCCGGTATCCGTCATGCAAATGACGACGTACTGTCCCGGGACGACCTCCGCCTGCTGGGCCGCATACTGCTCATCGAGGTATGCGTTCGCGGTCTCGATGGTGAGCTTGCCGCCGTCCGGCATCGCATCGCGTGCGTTGATCGCCAGGTTGAGCAGCGAAACCTCAAGCTGGTTGGCGTCGACATTCACCTGCCAGAGACCGCCGGCGAGGACGGATTCAATCGCGATCTGCTCTCCCAGCGTGCGGCGTAAAAGATCGGACATGCTGACTACGAGGCGTCCGACATCCACCGGCTTGGGTACCAGCGGTTGGCGGCGCGAGAAGGCGAGCAATCTCTGAGTCAGGGCTGCTGCGCGGTCAGCGCCCTGCATGGCGTTGCGCGCCAGTCTGAAAATGCGGTCGCGGTCGACCGTATCGCCGGAGAGCGAGCGCAAAAGCGAATCCAGGTTGCCGATGATGATCGTCAGCAGATTGTTGAAGTCGTGCGCGACGCCGCCCGTCAACTGGCCAATTCCTTCCATCTTCTGCGATTGCGCCAGTTGCTCCTGGGCGCGCCGAAGAGCGGCTTCCGCCTCGCGCCGCTCCGTCGCGTCGCGCGTGACCTTTGCAAATCCGATGAGATTGCCGCGGCTATCGCGAATAGCGTTGATGACGACGTTGGCCCAGAACCGAGACCCATCCTTTCGCACCCGCCAGCCTTCGGCCTCGAACTTGCCGTCGGCGGCCGCGGTCGCCAGTCCCACTTGCGGCTTGCCCTGGGCCCGATCCTCCTCCGTGTAGAACGTGGAGAAGTGCCGCCCGACGATTTCATTCGCGCGATAGCCCTTGATCCGCTCGGCCCCGGTATTCCAATTCGTTATCGTGCCGTCGGGATCAAGCATGAAGATCGCATAGTCGGTCACACCCTCGACGAGAAGCTGGAAGCGTCCCTCGAGCGTCTGGCGCTCCTCCGCCAACCTCGACTCGAGCTCCTTGAGAGACGTGATATCCTCGACGATGCC
>JAFKKW010000088.1 GCA_017304275.1 Hyphomicrobiales bacterium
TCGTCGACGAGTCCGCGCTGCGGCGCGGAGTTGACACGCTGCCTGCAGTCCTGCCGGAAATAGCGCGCAGGGCCGCGCCGGCGCAACGTGTACAAAAAAGGGACGCTCGGGGGCGTCCCTTTTGTCTTGCAACCGGAACCACCTTGCCCGGCTACCAGGTCCACTGGACGCCGGCACGGCCGCCGACGACGTTTCCGGCGCTGTAGGTCTTGTAGTCGGACCAGCCGGCGCCGACCGAGCCGTCGATGGCGATACGGTCGCCCTGCTGGAAGCAGCCGCGGCACAGGACACCGATGGCGCTGAAGGCCACCGCGTTGCCTTCGCCGTCGAAGTTGCCCCAGCCCAGCCGCATACCGAAGTTCTCGGACGTCGTAAGAGACGGCGCCTCGGCGGCGAGCGCCACGGCGATACCGGCCTGCAGCTTGGCGATGGTCTTGAAGGTGTCGCCGTTATCGGAGGCGAGATTGCCGTTGGCATCCGTCGTCACAAGCTCCAGCGGGCCGCCCTGACGATTGCGGCTCTCGTTGGAGGTGATGCCGGGCGTGGTGTAGGTGTTGTCGGCGGTGCCGAATACCTGCTGGTTCTCGAGCATAGCCGTTGCACCGCTACCGAAGGCGGCGGACCCATTGGGAGTCGCACTCGCATCGGGTCCTACCGCTGTCGAGGCGGTGCCTGTGGCCGTGCTGCGATCGCCGAAGGCTGCTCCGCCGTTGGACGCAACGGCGGTATTGCCCACCGCGATCGAGCCGGATGCACTGGCATTCTCGCCGATCGCGATGGCGCCCGGTCCCGTGGACGACGCACCGGTTCCGATCGCAATCGCGTTGATCGCGGTTGCACTGGAATCGCCGATCGATATGGAGCCATCTCCCTGGGCGTTTGAGCTGGTGCCGAGCGCCGTTGCGCTGATGCCCGACGCGTTGGAGTTCGAACCGACGGCTGTCGAGTCGCTCTCTCCCGCGTCCGCGTTGAAGCCGACGGCGGTCGAATTTTCGCCGCGTGCGTCGGAGCCGATGCCGTAGGCGGACGCGCCGTTCGCATGGGCTTCCGCAAACGCACCGCTGGCGGTGCCGCCTGTGGTGCCGGCGGCGACGGTCGCGAAATAACCGTTGGCCGTGCCCAACGTGGTGCCTGCGACCGACGAGAACGCGCCCGTCGCCGACGAACCGAAGCTATCGCTGGCGTCGGCCAAGAAACCGTCAGCCAGCGAGAAGGTGCTGAAGGACGCGTTCGACAAGGCGCCCGTCGCCGTCGAACCGACGGAGAGGAATGCCAATGCGCCCGAACCGGTCGCCGTCGAGAAGGCGCTCAGGCTGGTGTCCGAGTAGGCGCCCGTCGCCGTGGACCCGAGAGAAAGGAACGATGTTGCGCTCGCACCTGTCGCGGTCGAGGCAATGCCCACGGCCGTTGCTCCCTGGCCAAGCGCCGTCGTGTCTTCCCCGGCGGCTAACGCGTCCTGACCGATAGCGGTCGAGTTCTCGCCACTGGCGTTCGCGTTGTCGCCGACGGCAGTGGCGTCGCTGTTCGTCGCTTGAGCGCCGTCGCCCACGGCAACCGTGTTCGTGCCAGTCGCATCCGAGTCTCGTCCGATGGCGATGTTTCCGTTGCCGTCGGAATGGGCACGTGTGCCGATAACAACCGTGTCGTTGCCGGTTGCGTCGGTGTTCTGGCCGACCGAGACGTTGCGCGCACCGTCCACCGTTGCGCGGTCGCCAAGGACGTTGTTGTTGTTCCCGCCGCCGACCGTGTTCTGGTTGCCGATAATATTGTTGCCGTCTGAGGTGATGGCGTCGTTGTTGTCGCCGATGATCGTGTTGTTGTTTACGGCGGCGCTTGGATTGTTGTTCTGACCGATCACGGTATTGCTGTTCCCCGTGACGGAGTTGCCGTTGCCGCCGAAGTAGTTGTTGTTGCCGTCAACGTCATTGTTGTTGCCGACAACGTGGTTCTGGTTTCCGGTCACGGTATTGTTGTTGCCGGCCACGCCGTTGCCGTTGCCGACGATCGTATTGGGATCACCGAGCGCGAAGTTGTTGTTGCCTTCGATCTGATGGCCGACGCCGAGCGCCGTATTGCCGGTGCCGCCGTTCAAGATGTCAATGCCATTGCCGAGCAAGGTGTTGTTCGCGCCCGCGCCACCGTTGTTGCCCGTGCCGATGGAGATGCTGTTGGTACCGCCAGCGACGGCATCCGTACCCATTGCGATGGAGCCTGCGCCGGTGGCTTGCGGCGCGCTGGTGGCTGGATTCGCGATTCCGTCCAGATCAGAGCCGATGGCGATCGCACCGTTGCCTGTCGCATTGGCTCCCACACCCACCGCCGTGCCGGCGAAGCCGGAGTTGGCGAGCACGCCGATGCTCGTTCCCCACTGCGCGGTCGCGGTCGCGGCCCCACCAATGGCCGTCGCCTCGTAGCCGTTGGCGTTCGAATTGGCACCATAGGCTGTGCTGTGGCCTTGCGGATTCGTCGCCTGAGCGCCTTGTCCGCATGCGGTGTTTGTCGCGAAACCGCCGTCGTTGCCCGAGTTGATCGAGCCTATGGTGTGCGTATGTCCGCTTGTCGTCAGATCGGGAATGGAAACGCTATGCGTATGAGGATCGTTGGTAACAAGCGTGAAATTCGGGGCGCCCAGATCTATCAGAAACGGCCCCAATCCGGGGATGTCGCCCAGCGAGGGCCCTAGATCCGTTGCGCTTGTTTCGACCGTAAGGCCCGGGATGCTGTCGTTAGAGCTGCCTGTTTGCGAATCTACGCTCGTGACGCAGGTTACGGCCATCGCCGTATCCGACATGCCGACCATGAACAGGCTTATAGACAGAGCGCTGACCGTTCCAAACAAGCGACGCGAAGTGTGACTTATCCCCCGGCGCTGTGCCGCAATCTCATTTCGCCAAAACATGATACGCAACTCCACAAACCCTTGTACGGCCTGTGTTTTTCCTCCCGTCCGGGAGGGGCGGACGAAATATGTCCACAATTCGTCCACAGGTTGATCACATCTAAGACAATGTCCGCCGACCCATCAACAGTGTACGCACATCCTGAACGTTTATCAGGTCTCAAGTGTTGTATTTACGAAACAGAAATTATTCCCAAAAAAATTCTTCGCGTTTGCGAAGCGCGATGGAAATTTTTCAATTTCCGTATTCAGTTTTATGGGTTGGGTTGCGCTGGCGGCGGGCTATTCCCGCTCGTGGCCGGGGACCGCTCGGTGGCAATATTGATCCCGTAGATCATCCATTCGCCGTTGACGTCCTCGAAAAGGAAGTCGAAGGACACCCGCTGCGGAACGGTATCGAAATAACCCGCGAGCCGCAGCATCCCGTCTTCCAGCGCGGGCGCCCGCACGAGTTTCGGCGTGAAAAAAAGGACGGGCGAAAGATCGAATTTCGCTTTTCGCAATGCTTCGAAGATCTTGGCGAGCCTCTGGGCGCTGTTCGCCTCCTTGAAGCGCGGCGAGCCGAGATCGCGCAGCACCGTATAGTTGTTGGTCTTGTTGGCCTGATTGACCGCGATCACCGAGGAACGGATCATCATATTGAGCTTGAAGCTGTCGGGGATCTTCTGCCCTTGCGCGGCCGCCGCCTTCTGCGCAGCGCTCGGGTCAGGCTCGGCAGCGACGCGGCCGCCCCAGGCAAAAACGACAAAAACCGCAATCAGCAGCGATCCAGCGCGCAGCATTTACGCTCGACCTTCCAATTCGAAAAAGACCCATCAACGAACGTACATACCATCGAAGCGCATTTCCGATCCTATCCGCAATTTCGTTTTGCGGCGCCTCAACCGAGCCTGCGCCGGAACTCGTCGTAGCCAAATGTGCGCACGACCTCGTAGCGGCCGTCCTCGTGCAGGATCGCGAGATCGGGCAGCGGCGTTCCATTGAACGTCGTGTTTTTCACGAACGAATACTGCATCATGTCGCCGAACACGATGCGCGAGCCCGGCGCGAGCGGCTCGGCGAACGAGTATTCGCCGATGATGTCGCCGGTCATGCAGGTCTTGCCGCCGAGGATGTAACTGTGGGGCAGCACGCCCGCCTTCTCCGCGCCAAGGATGGGCGGCGTGTAGGGGACCTCGAGCACGTCCGGCATGTGGGTCGAGGCGGAGGCGTCGAGGATGGCGATCTCTCCCTCGTTCCTGTGCATGCCGATCACGGTCGCGACGAGATAGCCGGTATCGACGACGAGGCCGGCGCCGGGCTCCAGATAGACCTCAACATCGAACGCGGCGCGGAAGGCATTGAGCGCCGCGATCAGCTTGCCGACGTCGTAGCCCGGCTTGTTGATGAAGTGGCCGCCGCCGAAGTTCACCGCTGTGACGCGCTTCAGATAGGGCGCAAAGTTT
>JAFKKW010000089.1 GCA_017304275.1 Hyphomicrobiales bacterium
GACGGGCGCCGGCGACCGCCGGCGATTACGCCAACATGATCTGGGCCGCGATCCGCCTCTACCAGGCGACCGGCGAAGCCGGCGACCTGGCTCAGGCGATCCGCTGGCTGGAGGTCCTCGACCGCCACTATTGGGACCAGGACGGGGGCGGCTATTTCACCGCCGCCGACGACACGGACGATGTGATCGTCCGGCTGAAAACGGCGGCCGACGACGCCACGCCCGCGGCCAATGCCATGATGATTACCAATCTCGCCGCCCTCGGAACCCTCACCGGCGAACAGCGTTTTGCCGAACGGGCAGAAGCGGTTCTGCGGGCCTTTGCAGCCGACCTCTCCCGCAACCTGGGAGGCCATACGGGATTGATGGCCGCGGCAATCGACCTCTTGTCTCCACAACTCGTTGTAGTAGTGGAGGGGACCGATGCGGAGAGCCAGGACCTGAGATCGGTGTTGAGACGCATCTCGGTCCCGGGTGCATTGGAGATCGGTGCGCACGGCCTGGTTGCCGAAGACCGTGGTCCGCCCCCTGTCCGGGGAAAATCGGCAGACCGGGGCAGGACAACCGCCTACGTCTGCCTGGGCCCGCAATGCTCGTTGCCGATCACGACCGCAGACGACCTGCGACAGCGTATCACGGACCAAAGGTGCATTGCGTAGGATCAAGGTTTCTTACTGTAGACGTAACAAAAAATGCTGTGAAATCTGCGTTTAGCATAGCTAGACTTTCGGAGAGATCCGCATAGCCGTCCAAGCGTATGAAACATCGGTGAGTTTGAGAATAAAGAGGTGTTCATGACGTCGGGATTCGCACGAGCAGTCGTTCGCTACGGCTACTTCCCCTTCATGTTCTTCGGCCTGAACGGCGCGGCGTACTACGTCGTGACCAACGGCTATTCGCCGCTGTGGATCGCCGCCGGCATCGCAATCCTGTTGCTGACGGCCATCGGCACCGCCTTCGCCGCCGAGCGCATCCTGCCGTGGTACGCCGAGTGGAACGAGCCCAACGGCGACGAGCATACCAACATCATCCATGCCATCGTCTACGAGTGGCAGAACCTGAACGGCATCCTGACCATCCCGCTCCTGGGCTGGCTGTTCTCCGGCGGCCTCAACGCTGGCATCTGGCCGAAGGAGTGGCCGATATGGGGCCAGTTGATTCTGGCCGTCGTGCTGGCCGACTTCGCGCTCATGTTCCTGCACTTCCTGAGCCACCGTTACGCGTTCCTGTGGCGTCTTCATGCCGTGCATCACGGCGTCTCGCGGCTCTACGGCTTCAACGGCCTCGTGCGTCATCCGCTGCATCAGATCATCGACATGGTGCTCGGCACGGCGCCGCTCGCCATTGCCGGCATGCCGGTGCAGGTAGCGCTGCTGCTCGGCTTCGCCATCTCGGTGCAGCTGATCATCCAGCACTCGAACGTCGCCTATGCGCTCGGGCCATTCCGCAACCACCTCTCGATCGGCCAGATCCACCACCTGCACCACGTCAACTGGGGCAAGGAGGGCGACTGCAATTTCGGCCTGTTCCTGACCATCTGGGACCGGATGCTCGGGACCTTCCAGGCCGAGCCGCCGCGCCCCATCACCGCCGGCGACATGTGCATCGACGAGGTGCCGCAGTTCCCCAAAGGCTACGTCGAGCAGCTTGTGTTCCCGATCCACTACAAGCCCGGCCAGGGCGTGCAGCAGCCGCTGACCGCCGCCGCCAGGGCGCGCGCCGCCCAGGACGCGGCCGAGTAGCAGGTTTCACGCTTCAGACGAAAAAGGCCGCCCCTCTGTTGGGCGGCCTTTTTTTGTCGGCGGCATGCCTGCCCGTTCGTCCTACCGATGCGCAGTCGATCGAAGGAAGACCGTGATGAAGTACATGATGTTCGTCATCATCGAGCCCACGCCGGGCCGCATCAGCACCAAGCCCGAAGGCGCCGATACCTGGATCGCCGAGGCGGGCGGCCGTCGTCTTGTCGGCGATCGGCTGCGACCGCCGCCGGAAGCCAAGGTCGTCTGCGTGCGGGACGGGAAAACGATCGTCACCGACGGGCCGTTCACCGAATCCAAGGAAGCGATCGTCGGCTTCGACATCCTCGATTGCGCGACCCTCGCGGAAGCCGTCGAGATCGCCGCCAGGCATCCACTCGCCACCACCGGGCGCCTCGAGCTGCGCGCGTTCTGGCCATTCGACGCCTGAGCCGCAACAAAAAAGGCCGCGATCGTCGTGGCCTCAGCGGCCATCCGGAATTTCGAGCCCGACCCTGCGTCGCGCAGGGACTAAGTGTTCATCGACTGGAAGAACTCGCCGTTGGTCTTGGTCGAACGCAGCTTGTCGATGAGGAACTCGATGGCATCCATGGTGCCCATCGGGTTGAGGATGCGCCGCAGCACGTAGACCTTCTTGAGCTGGTCTTTCGGCACCAGCAGGTCTTCCTTGCGCGTGCCGGAGCGCGCCACATCGATGGCCGGGAACACGCGCTTGTCGGAAACCTTGCGGTCGAGGATGATTTCCGAGTTACCGGTACCCTTGAACTCTTCGAAGATGACCTCGTCCATGCGGCTGCCGGTTTCGATCAGCGCCGTCGCGATGATGGTCAGCGAGCCGCCTTCCTCGATGTTGCGCGCCGCGCCGAAGAACCGCTTCGGCCGCTGCAGGGCGTTCGAATCGACACCACCCGTCAGCACCTTGCCCGAGGACGGCACGACGGTGTTGTAGGCACGGCCCAGACGCGTGATGCTGTCGAGCAGGATAACGACGTCGCGCTTGTGCTCGACGAGCCGCTTGGCCTTCTCGATCACCATTTCCGACACCTGCACGTGCCGCGATGCCGGCTCGTCGAACGTCGACGAGATCACCTCGCCTTTGACCGAGCGCTGCATGTCGGTAACTTCTTCCGGACGCTCGTCGATCAAGAGCACGATCAGATAGCATTCCGGATGATTGGCCGTGATCGAGTGGGCGATGTTCTGCAGCAGCACGGTCTTGCCGGTGCGCGGTGGCGCGACGATCAGGGCGCGCTGGCCCTTGCCGAGCGGCACCACGATATCGATCACGCGCGCCGAGAGATCCTTGATGGTCGGATCCTCGATCTCCATCTTGAGCCAGTTCGTCGGATAGAGCGGCGTCAGGTTGTCGAAGTGGATCTTGTGCTTGACCTTCTCGGGGTCCTCGAAATTGATCCGGTTGACCTTGAGCAGCGCGAAATAGCGCTCGCCCTCTTTCGGGCTTCGGATCTGGCCTTCGACGGTATCGCCGGTCCGGAGCGCGAAGCGGCGAATCTGCGAGGGTGAGATGTAGATATCGTCGGGACCCGGCAGATAGTTGGCATCCGGCGAGCGCAGGAAGCCGAAGCCGTCCTGCAGCACCTCGACGACGCCGACGCCGGTGATGTCGATATCCTTGGCAGCGAGCTGCTTCAGCGTCGCGAACATCAGCTCCTGCTTGCGCAGCGTGCTGGCGTTCTCGACACCGTTCTCTTCGGCAAAGCTAAGGAGCTCGGTGGGGGACTTGAGCTTGAGGTCCTCGAGCTTCATTTCGGTCATGAAAACCGCTCCATGGAGGCCACGGCGGAGGGTGGGAGAAGTATCTGCCGGGCCTGGGTAAGGTGGGGATGTGAAGGTATGTGGCTGAAAGCCGATTGGCTTGCGGGGCAATGCACCGTGCACCGGCCAGCCAGTTCCCTGGTCGGAGAGACCAGGGGGTCGATGAGATCCACCCCATTTATAGCAAACGAATCAGTTCAGCGGAAGTGTTTCGACGCAAACGCAAAACGCCTCAGAAGGGTTTCACGACCACGAGAATAACGATGAGCACCATGAGCACCGTCGGCGCCTCGTTCCAGAGCCGCCACTGCCGCGCCGAAAGCCGATTGCGATCCTCGCCGAACCGGCGCACCGCCGCCGAGAAGAAACCGTGAACACCGGACAGCACCAACACCAGGGCCAGCTTGGCGTGCAGCCATCCGGCTTCGAAATGCCCGCCTTTCCAGGCCAACCATAGCCCCAGAACCCAGGTAATGATCATCGCCGGATTGATGATGATCCGGAGCAGCCGCTGCTCCATGACCTTGAACGTCTCGCTCGTCTCCGAGCCCGGCGTCGCACCGCAGTGGTAGATGAACAGCCGCGGCAGGTAGAGCATGCCGGCCATCCAGGAAATGACGGCAATCACGTGCGCGGCCTTGAGCCAGGGATAAGCCGCCTCGCCCGCCAGCCCCGCGACAGCAAGACACAGGGCCGCCGTCACTCCCAGTGCCACTGCCGCCCGCTTCGCCGGCGAAGCCTCTGCCCGGCCGTCAGCCATGCTCGGAGATCCGGAACCCCTCACCCGCCCCCACCTC